>JAENVT010000087.1 GCA_016650435.1 Ilumatobacteraceae bacterium | reverse complement strand
GGCTACACAGCGGCGATGTCGAGCAGTTCACGAAGGTTGCCGAGAAGAACGTGAAGGCGTTGGCGACGTCCGTTCGCAAGGGCCACGACATCGTCGTGCCACAGCCAACGTGCGGCTACATCCTGAAGAAGGACTACCTCGACTACGTCGGTGGTGCCGACGCCCAGCTGGTGGCAGAGAACACCTACGACGCGGCCGAGTACCTGATGAAGGTGCACAAGGCCGACGGCACGACGTTGAACACCGACTTCCAGGGACACGTCCCGGCCACCGTGACGTACCACGCCCCGTGCCATCTCCGGGCGCAGAACATCGGCTTGAAGAGTCGTGATCTCATCAAGCTCACCGGCGCCAAGGTGACCCTCGTGCAGCAGTGCAGCGGCATCGATGGCATGTGGGGACTGCGCGCCGAGAACGCCGACATCAGCGTGTCGATCGCCATGAGGCTCGCCGAGGAAATTCGCAAGGCCAACGGCGAGGTCATCGCCGGCGACTGCCACCTCGCCAACACGGCCATCACCGAGCAGACAGGCGAGGAGCCACTGCACCCGCTGCAGCTCATTGCCCGCGCCTACGGCATCAGCCCGGAGGTGCCGCAGCGATGAACGGAGCGGAGCGAGAACTGCCAGCAGCTACGGTCCGTGACCTCGCGAATGTCCTGCGTGGAAGCTGATCGCGCAGAACTGTTACACGTTCCTGACAAAATCCTGAGAAAGGGTCTAGTCAAACCACTACGAGTGAGCCTAGATTCAGGCGCGCTGGACGGTGATCTACCTTCAGCGGGGGCCAAAACTCAGGAGAACATTAGTCGTGACGGTCAAAGAGATCGTGTGGCGAGAGCTGGGGGCATGCCGGGGACTCGAGGCGGCCATGTTCTACCCGGACGACGACGATCTGGCAATGGAAGCAAAATCGGTGTGTGCGGGGTGCGATGTGCGAATCGCCTGCCTCGAACACGCTTTGCAAGCACGCGAGAAGGCTGGGATCTGGGGCGGGGCGACAGAACGCGAGCGACGGCGGATGATCCGCCAACGTCGCCGCACCGCGTAGCCTAACCGGATGAATGCACTCGAGGACCTGGGGGGTTGGCCCGCGCTCTTGACTGAACTCGTCGAAGGTCGCGACCTGCCCGCGTCCCATGCCCGAGCCGCAATGGCGACGATCCTGTCGGGCGACGCCACGGCCGCCCAGTTGATCGGCTTCGTGGTTGCCTTGAGGGCAAAAGGGGAGTCACCCGAGGAGCTCAGTGGCTTGCTCGACGCGGTGCTCGATGCAGCAGCGATCGTGCCGCTCGGCGACGATTTGCGTTCGCGGGCTGTCGACATCGTCGGCACGGGCGGGGATCGCAGCCATTCGATCAACGTCAGCACGATGGCGGCCATCGTCGTTGCCGGTGCCGGGGTGCCGGTGTGCAAGCACGGCGCCAGGGCCGCCTCGTCGCAATGCGGCGCCGCCGATGTTCTCGAGGAGCTGGGCGTGGCGATCGAAATGTCGCCGCAGGGTGTGCTGCGCTGCATCGAAGAAGTGGGCATCGGCTTCTGCCTGGCGCCGAAGTTCCATCCCGCGTTCCGGTTTGCCGCGCCAAGCAGGCGCGAAATCGGCATCGCCACGGTGTTCAACCTGCTGGGCCCGATGGCGAATCCGGGGCGCGTTCGCCGGCAGTTGATCGGTGTCGCCAATCCGGCAGTCGCCGAGCGGATGCTGGCCTCATTGCGTCTGCACGGTTCCGAGCGGGCATGGGTCGTGCACGGAGGTGGACTCGATGAACTGACCACGACAGGTCCGTCGATGGTGCTGGCGCTCGACGACGACAGCGTTCGTACGTTCACGGTCGACCCGGTCGCGCTGGGTTTCGCACCTGCCATCCCCGACGAGTTGATCGGGGGCACACCGCCTCAGAATGCCGAAGTCGTTCGTCGCGTCCTGAAGGGCGAACACGGCGCGCATCGCAACATCGTCCTACTCAATGCCGCAGCTGGCCTCGTTGTTGCCGGCGTCGCCGATTCGTTGGAGGACGGAGTTGTCACGGCGACGTCGTCGATCGACGAAGGCCACGCGGCGCGTGTTCTCGATCGATGGGTCCTCGAATCGCAAGCCGTGGTAGCTGATTTGCAGTCAGACCAATCGTGATCGTTCGCGTTCCGGCGTCGTCGGCAAACTTGGGTCCAGGTTTCGACACCCTCGGGATGGCGTTGTCGTTGCACGCCGAGGCCGGTGTGATCGACGGCGAGGTGCCGATCGGCGCGCAACGAATCGACCAGTTTCATCCAGCCGGCATCGCCTTTCGGCGCGCCGGCGGTGAAGGCGATCTGTGGGTGTGTTCGCCCATTCCCGTCGGCAGGGGGCTTGGGTTCAGCGGCACCGTTCGAATCGCCGGCATCGTTGCCGCACATGCCCAGCGGTACGGCTCTGATCCGGAGGCGCTGACCGCTTGTTACCCGACGATGCTGGCATTGGCCACCGAACTCGAGGGCCACGCCGACAACGTCGCCGCTTCGCTGTTCGGTGGGATCGTCGCCACCGCCGACGGGCGCGCTGTACGGATCCCGTTGGCGTTCGACCCGGCCATCGTGGTGTGGATCCCATCCTTCAGCACCTCCACCGACGAGTCGCGAACCAAGATGGGTCGCGAAGTGTCACTGGGCGACGCGGTGTTCAACATCGGCAGAACGGCGCTGCTTGTTGCTGCGCTGGCCGCCGGCGACATCGACGCATTGCGCAGCGCCACCCAGGACCGGCTTCATCAGGATCTTCGGCTCGCTTCGGTCGAACCGTCGCGTGCCGCGCTGGAGGCGGCGCTCGATGCCGGGGCGTGGTGCTCGTGGTTGTCGGGTTCGGGGCCGACAGTGGCGGCGATGTGCCCATTCGATGACGCTGATGAACTGGCGACACACATGCCCGCTGATGGCCACACCAAAGTGCTGCGCATCGATCACGGCGGCGCCGTCATCGAAGCCGACGACTGAGGCAAGCTACGCAGCCAGGTCGTCGTCGAGCCGCGGGTGCGGCGTGCGTCCGACCACCTCGGGAACGGCATCGATCGGCCATTTCCAACGACCATCACACCACAGCACGGTGACTCGATGGGAAATTCGTTCGAATGCGCGCGCCAGGCACAGGACTTCGTCGACCACCTGACGGGGAAGCAGCGGCGAGAAGGTGGGCATGTCCGGTGGCGGAACGGGCAGGCCGATCTCGATTTGCCCGTCGTGCGCAGTGCCGACCAACACGCCGTGCCGAACATGAAGCGTGGTGTCGCCAACCTGCAGGCCGACATCACCGGCTTCGCGCAGCCGATCGGTCAATCGTTGACGACGCATCGCATTGGAGAAAGCCATCGCCCGATCGCGTACCTGCGCAGCTTCTTCGTACCGCCGCGCCGCCGACAACGCCACGAGTCGAGCCTGAAGCGCCCTGATCACGACGTCGGGAGATGTCGTCATCGCTTGAACCACGTTGGCCACGACAGCCGCATAGTGCTTGGCATCAGCCGCACCCGCGCACGGACACATCGCAACGCCGAGCTGTGCCGGCGTACAGGTGATCGCCGTGGCTTGCGGTTGGAACGAGAGCCCGAGCCGTGTGGTGCATCGCCGCAGCGGGAAGACGGTCTGCAACGCCTCGACCACCGCGTCGGCGTTGGCCTTCGACGGCAGCGGACCGAGGTAGACGCCTGCCCCTGTGGCCTCGTTGACCACCGTGAGACGCGGCCAGACTTCGTCGGTGGTCAAGCGCACGTAGCGGTACTTCTGCGTCGACGTGCCGACCTTGTTGTAACGCGGCGCAAGTTGCTGCAGGTAACGCAGTTCGAGCACTTCGGCGGCCAGCACATTGGGTGTGGTGACGTGCGAAATGCGCTGTACCTCGCGCAACAGCGTGCCGATCTTGCGGCGATCGTCGGAACCGAAGTAGCTCCGCACACGCTGGCGAAGATTGGTTGCCTTGCCGACGTAGAGAACCTGATCGTGCGCGCCACGGAACAAGTACACGCCAGGAGTGCGTGGCAATCCTGCGGTCATTCGCAGCTTTCCGGCCTGTGGATGGGCGCCGATGCGGGGAAGTGCGATGAGATCGTCGAGCCCCAGCACGCCGAGCCCCGCAGCGCGCTCGAGCAGAAAATGCAGGAGGTCGGTCGTGGCGAGCGCATCGTCGAGCGCTCGGTGCGAGGGCCGATGGTCGAGGCGGAATCGCGACGCCAAGGTGCCGAGACGGCAATCGGGTACCTCGTCGCGGATCAGTCGCCGTGCTAGCGGCAGCGTGTCGATGACTGGGTTGATGATCTGTGGATCGCCGCGGCGAGCCAGGGCCGAGTTGATGAACGCCATGTCGAACCCGACGTTGTGTCCGACCACCACGGCGTCGCCGAGGAACTCGATCATTGACGGAAGTACCGCCTCGATAGGAGGGGCGCGCACCACCATCGACTCGGTGATTCCGGTGAGCATGGTGATCATCGGTGGGATCGCCCGGCCCGGGTTGATCAAGGTTTGTAGCGTGCCGAGAAACTCACCGGCGCGCACCTTGACCATGCCGATTTCGGTCATCAGGTCGGTGTTGCGATCGCTGCCGGTGGTCTCGATATCGAGCACGCAGAACGTGACGTCGGCCAGAGGTGTACCGAGATCATCGAAGGACCGCTGCCCGCCGGCTGCTGCTCGCATTGCTGAAGTCCAGCACGAACGAGTGTTCGAAGTCAAGAACGAGTGTTCGATTCGATGTTCATGTGGGGAGCCAAACACGGGGAAACATCGCTGGGTACAGTGGGCGCGGTGAGCACCGAACCCGCTGACGTGCCAGGTGAGGCGCTGCGATCGGCTCTCGAATTCGCCGTTGGAATAGCGGCTGCCGGCGCCAAGCTGCGGCCACCACTGCCGTTCCCGGCGGAGCTGAAACGCTTCCTTCGCTTCCACAAGCTCCCGCCAACAGCACTCATTCAGGTTCGTGCAGCGATCGAAGGCGACGAGGATTTTCGCAAGCGGTTGGCCTCGGTCGCTACAACAGAACTGATGGACGAGGTCGGTGTGTTGTGGCTGACACGCCCCGAGGGATGGGCCCGATCGATTGCCGATCTGATGCCCGAGAAGATCGTCGACGATGCGGCCGCGTTGCGACGCGAGGAACGCCGTCGCGTGGCCGCCCAGGAGGCCGCGGCTCGCGGTCGCGCTGAGCTATTGGGGCTGACTGGCGAACTGGAACGTGAGCGGGCCGCGAAGGCTGCGCTGACAGCTGACGCCGATCGACTTCGCTCGGAGCTCGTTGATCTCCGGCAACGGCTTCGCGAAACGCAGCGGGCCGAACATGCCACCGCCCAGGCGCTGGCCAAGGCGGAAGGTGAGCTGGTCGACCTGCGTCGCAATGCCGAAGCGCCGATCCAGCCCCCTGCGCCTGCGGTCATCGACACCGCTGCAGCGAAGGGTTTGCTCGAGGACGCCGTATCGGCGTCGACCGACATCGTCCGCATGCTCACCGAAGCCCTTGGCGAACTCGCGTCTGCCGACGCAGACGTCGCGGCCGACGTGCGTCCTCCCGTTCGCCCGACACGTGCTCGGCGCAAGCCGATCCGCCTTCCCGGTGGCGTGTTCACGGGAACTCTCGAGGCCGCGGAATTCCTGTTGCGAGTCAAAGGAGCCGAAAGACTGATCGACGGCTACAACGTCGCCAAGTTGGGATGGCCGTTGTTGGATCTGGATCAACAGCGCGAGCAATGCATCCTCGCCGTAGAGAACATCGCCAAGCGCTGGAACATGTCCATCACCATTGTGTTCGACGGGGCTTCCGTGGAAGGGGCACACGCATCCGCGCGGCGGAAGGTACGCATCGTCTACTCACCTGCGGGTGTGTCGGCCGACGACGTGTTGCGTGCCGAGGTGGCCGCCGCCGATGTGGCCAAGCCGGTCGTAGTCGTGACCAACGATCGCGCCATCATCACCGACGTCGTCGCTGCCGGCGCGAACACCGTTTCCAGCAACGACTTCCTGTACCTCCTCCGCCGCTAAGCCCGCCCGCACGGGTTGGGTGTCACACCCTTTTGCGATGATGCGAATGGGTGGAACCGAACGTGAGGAAATGTCATGGAAGTCAACGCAACATCACTGATCATCTCGTGCGACACATGTTGCATGCGGGCAACCTCGACATGTGCCGACTGCATCGTGACGCACGTGCTGTCGCCCGCAGAACCCGAGTCTGTCGCGTTCGACGACGAGGAAATGCGTGTGGTGCGTTTGCTCGTTCGTGCGGGAATGATGCCTACGCTTCGTCACAGTGAGACCGACGCTGTCGCCGCCTTCAGTTGACGCCGCGTATCTGCAGCACCTTGTCGAGATTGCCGCGCAGCACGGCATATCTCACGTCGGCGTGTGCGACGCCGAGATCCTGCAACGCGCTCGGACAGAACTGATCCGGCGCAAGGATGCCGGCCTTCACGATGGGCTGCAGTTCACCTACAAGAATCCGCAACGCTCGACCGATCCGCGCCGCGCGGTGGAAGGTGCCCGTTCCGTACTCGTCGGCGCCCGGTCGTACTACGCCGAACAACCCGAGGCGCCGCCTGGCGCCCAAGGTCGCGTGGCCAGGTACGCGTGGACCGATCACTATGTGCCATTGCGCGTCGGGCTACGCGCCATCGCCGGTCACTTGCGCCGCGACGGTTGGCGGGCGGTCGCGTTCGCCGACGACAACTCGATCGTCGATCGCGAGGTTGCCTACCGCGCCGGTATCGGCTGGTTCGGTAAGAACGCCAACCTGCTCCTGCCTGGTGCGGGAAGTTGGTTCGTGCTCGGTTGTGTGGTCACCACGGCGCCCTTACCTACCTCAACCGCGCCGAAGCCCGATGGCTGCGGATCGTGCCGTCGCTGCCTCGACGCCTGCCCGACCAGCGCGATCATCGCTCCGGGTGTGATCGATGCAGGGCGGTGCCTGGCGTGGATCATCCAGAAGCCAGGAGTGATGGATCGACGTTGGCGTGCGGCCATTGGCGATCGCATCTACGGCTGCGACGATTGCCAAACGGTGTGCCCGCCGACGGTGCGTTTCGCGACGAGTCACCCGACCCCGGAATCAAACCTCGAGCCGTGGATCTCATTGATCGAGCTTCTCGACGCCACTGACGTCGAGGTCCTGGAGCGGTGGGGTCGTTGGTACGTCGCGGATCGCGATCCTCGTTGGGTGCGCCGCAATGCCCTGGTGGCCCTGGGCAACGTTGGCAACGCAGCGGATGCCGACGTGCGGCGGTGCCTGTCCGAATACCTGGTTCACGATGATCCCGTCTTGCGTGCGCACGCCGTCTGGGCAGCGCGCCGCATCGGGCTGGATGCGTTGCTCCCACTCGGCGATACCGATCCGATGGTCATCGAGGAGCTGGCGGCATCGCAGTGAAGCATCTGCTCGTAACAAACGATTTCCCTCCGAAGATCGGTGGAATTCAGTCGCTTCTTTGGGAGTGGTGGCGTCGTTTGCCAGCGGATTCGTTTGCCGTGCTGACAAGTCCGTATGCCGGCGCAGCAGCGTTCGACGCCGAGCAGCCATTCCACGTCGAACGCACCCGCGAGCCGGTGCTGCTGCCGCATCCGTGGATGGTCTCGCGAATCAACGACATGGCCGCGCGCGTCGGTGCCGATCTGATCGTGCTCGACCCCGCCGTTCCGCTCGGGCTTGTCGGTCCGTCGTTGGAACTGCCGTACGACGTTGTCCTGCACGGTGCCGAGGTCACCGTGCCCGGCAGGCTACCGGGTGCAAAACAGTCCTTGGCCTACGTGCTGCGTCGCGCCAGACACATTGTCGCCGCAGGCAGTTATCCGGCACGCGAAGCCGAGCGTGCCGCAGGCTGCAGCCTGCCGATCACCGTGGTTCCACCAGGCGTCGACACCGAGAGGTTCCGACCGTTGAGCGATGAACAGCGCGCCGCGGCGCGCACTCGTTTCGGGGTGCCCATCGATGCCGAGCTGATCGTCAGCATCAGCAGGCTGGTGCCGCGCAAAGGATTCGATACCGCGATTCGTGCCGCGGCAATGTTGCGGCAGTCGCGTCCCGACCTCCTGCTGGCCATCTCCGGCGGTGGCCGCGACGAGCAGCGGTTACGGAAACTTGTCGCCGAGCTCCGCGCCCCCGTCCGATTTCTCGGCCGGGTCACGAACGACGATCTGCCCGACCTATATGGATGCGCCGACGTGTACACGATGGTGTGCCGCAACCGGTGGGGTGGTCTGGAGCAGGAGGGTTTTGGCATCGTCTTCCTCGAGGCCGCGGCGTGCGAGGTGCCGCAGGTTGCCGGTGACTCGGGTGGCGCGGAAGATGCGGTCGTCGACGGCGTCACCGGCGTGATGGTCCGGCACACGGAGGACCCGCGAGAGGTTGCACGGGCCTTCGAGCGGCTGCTCGACGATCCGGCGTTGCGGTGCTCGATGGGCACAGCGGGGCGCGTGCGCGCAGTCGAAGAGTTCTCCTACGACGGGCTCGCGGCGCGGCTGGGAGTCGCATTGGGCGCCCTGGCATGATGGCGCTCAAATGATCGACGAGCCAACGAGCCCTGGCGCGCAGGTCGTCCGGCTGAACCTCGCCGGAACTGCCATCTTCCTGATCGCATTGGCGATCGCGATCCCGTTGAGGAACCATCGATTCGCCCAATTCCTCATTGGTGGAGTCTCGATGGTGCTGTTCGCCATCGGCGTGGCCACAACGCTCTGGGCCTACACGCGCGCCCTCGATCGCTCGCGGGTGGAAGAGGTCGGCGTGGCAAATCTGTACCTGCTCACCGGCGATACTGCGCCGAAACCGATCCGCCGCACGATGTCGTTGGCGTTGACCTTCCAAATCGTCGCAGCCCTCGCCGGGGCGTGGATCGGCGTTGCCGGGCTCGATGCGGGGCAGCTCAACGCGCTGGCCTTCGGTGTTCTGGTGCCGATGTTCGGAGTGGGTATGAACGGCGTGTGGGCTGCTCTGCACGGTTCGTACGGGCCACGAGTTGGCAAAGTCGTGTCACCGACGGATCACGAGATCGACTAGAACAGAGCAATGGCTGAAACGGCGTCACAGACGACAACCATTGCGGCTCCACCCGATCGCGTGTGGGCGATCGCCGCCGACGTCGAGCACTACCCGGAATGGGCAAAGGACGTGAAGGACGTGGTCGTGCGGGCCCGCGACGACCAGAACCGCCCGACCGAAGTTGAGTTCCGTGCATCGGCATTGGGCCGCAGCACGCACTACACGTTGAGCTACGACTACAGCGACGCGCCGGCGGTGCTGGCATGGAGCATGTTGCGCGGCGACATCATGCGCACGATCGACGGCGCGTACCACTTCTCGCCGACGACCGACGGTGGCACCGAGGTGCGTTACGACCTGATCATCGAACTCGTCGTTCCGTTACCCGGCTTCGTCAAGCGCCGCGCCGAGGTGCGAATCCTCAATACCGTGCGCGAGCTCAAGGTCCGCGCCGAGTCGTGACCCGACGTCGAATCGGCATCGACGTCGGCGGCACCAAATGTCTCGGGGTAGTCCTCGACGAAACCGGAGAGGTGATCGAAGAGCAGCGGCGGCCGACGCCTCCTGGCACCGAGGCGTTCGTCGACACGCTCGCGGAGCTAGCCGGCGCGCTTGGCGTCACAGATTCACTCGGGATCGGTGTACCGGGCATGGTCACTCGCGAGGGCGTGATCAAGGCGTCGCCCAACCTCATCGACATCACCGATTTCGAAGTCGGCAGGATGTTGTCCGAACGGCTCGGGTTCCTCGTCGAGGTCG
>JAENVT010000086.1 GCA_016650435.1 Ilumatobacteraceae bacterium | reverse complement strand
TGGCGTGCCGCACGCTCGGCGATCACGGTTTGCGGCGGCGTGCCTCCGACGGGCTTCTCACAGAACACGGGCTTGCCAGCGGCCGCAGTGGCCTCGACCATCTCGACATGCAACATGTTAGGAGCCGTGACGAAGACGACGTCGACATCGTCGGCGCTGACCACATCGCGCCAATCGGTGACGGCACGTTGATACCCGAACGATCGCACCGCGTCGTCGCGGCGAGCCGCGACGGTGTCGCTGACGACGACCAATTCAGGCTCGTAGTCGCGGTCGAGGAAGTAGCTCGGCGCCCGGCGGCAGCCGCGGCTGTGGGCCTGCCCCATCCATCCAAAACCGATCACACCGATTCGTATCGTCTTGCTCACGTTGTGCGTCCATCCTTCGTCGTCATCGGGCACCGTGGATCGGTTGCCATATCGGCCCACGTGGCGCGGACCCAGTGGTGCGTCGGGTCGTCGCAGAAGGCCATCGACCGCTCGCCACCTGGTCCGGCGAGCACATTGAGGTAGTACATCGGATATCCGGGGGCGGCGATGCATGGACCGTGGTAGCCGCGTGGCACGCAGAAGACGTCGCCGTCGTGGATCACGACGTTGATGTCGATCGAGCCATCAGGGGTGTAGGTGCGATGCATGCCGAAGCCCTCAGCGGAGTAGTCGCTGGTGCCGGCCAAACCGATTCGGAAGTAGTAGATCTCTTCGTTGTTGACCGGGCACTCCGGCGAGTCGTCGTGACGGTGCGGTGGATAGCTCGACCAGTTGCCGTCGGGCGTGATCAGTTCGACGCACATCAGCCTGTCGGCACCCGGCCAGGCCTCGGGGCTCATGAAGTTGTTGACCTGGCGAGTTGCCGGGCCAGACCCACGCAATTCGACGGCGACGTTGTCGGCTGAGCCGTATTGCGGAGTCAACCGTCGCTCGCACTTCGAGGTGGCGATGGCCACTTCGCCGCCGGCCGCGGCCTTCAAAGCCACCTTCGCACCCAGCGGTGCATACGCAAAGTCGGTGACGCGGTCGAACACCGAGATCCGTCCATCGAGACGAAATTGCTCACCGTCGATGGTGACGTCGACGTCGGTCGCGGACAACGGGAGTACCACGCCTTCATTCTCGCCCAAATCAATAGAGCGCTCTACTCCCGGCGCCAACGAAACGACGATGAGACCCGCAAAGGTCCACCCCGCGTCGGCAGGAGTCAGCGAAACGGCGAGATCGCCGGTGGCGAGAGTCCCTGCGGGACGATGCAGCGAGGCGCTCATTGTCGGTCCTTTGCAGCCTGTTGGACGAGGTCGGCGGCACGCGCAACAGCACCGGCCACGTCGCCCGACGCCGGATACAACAACGAGCGACCGATCACGAGTCCGCGCACAGTGGGTTGATGGAGCGCATCCTCCCACAGCGCGAACGTCGCCTCGGGATCAGGTCCCGGCGCGCCGCCGAGCAGCAACAGCGGCTGCGTAGTGACTTTGGCAACGGTGGCGATGTCGGCGGTCGCCTGAATCTTCAGCCAGGTGTAAGCGCTCGACCCACCGAGCGCGGCGCTGACTCCGACGGCCTTGACCAAGGCCAGCGGATCCGTGTCCCATACGGCGTCGCCCTTGTCGTTCTTGGTGTATGGGATCGGCTCGACCATTGCCATCATCCTGGCGTCGTTCAGTTCCTGCACAGCCCGAGCCGCGCCGGCCAGCGTGGGTACGGTGCCGGCATCGTGGTAGTCGATGCGCAACAGCAACTTGCCGGCGTCGAGGTTGGCTGCGCGCAAGTGCGCCGTGTCATAGGCGGTGAAGCGATCGTCCATGGTCCAACTGGCGCCGGCCAGCCCGCCGCGGTTCATCGTTCCGACCGCGACCTTGTCGTGCAGCGCCCCGAGCAACGCGAGGTCGTCCATGATCTCGGCACTGGCCAACACCCCGTCGACGCGCGGGTGCTCGAGCGCAGTCAGCAAACGGTCGAGCATCGAGCGACGATCAGCCATGGCCAGCGGGTCGTCGTACAGGCTGACCATCGCCCGCGCCGTGTGGTCGGCAGCAACGATGAACAGCATTCCGTCCTGGGTCAGCGTCTGGCGTCGTCGACGGCCGGCAAGCGCCTCGGCGATCTTGTGCGGCTCGCTGACTCGGGTCTCGGTCAACGAAGCGAAGGTCTTGTCATCCAGCGACACGGCGATCCTCCAATGCTTCCTCGACCTCTGCCAACGTAGGCATCGCATCGCTGCACAGCAAGCGTGACGCCACGATCGCGCCGGCAACGTTGCAATACTCGACGATCCGTACCGGATCCCAACCCGACAGCAATCCGTGCACCAGCATGCCGCCGAATGCATCGCCGGCGCCGAGGCCGCTGACGACTTTGACGAAGTACGGCGGAACGATGGTCGTGCTCTGCAGCGTCGCCACCATCACGCCCTCGCCGCCCATCTTGACGACGGCCAGTTCGACCCCGCGATCGAGCAACCGGCGTGCTGCCTCCGGTGGATCGCCGGACCCGACGGCGACCTCGCACTCGACGCGGTTGCCGAGCGCAACAGTGACGTGTTCGAGCACCGGGCTGATATCGGCGGTGGCTTCCGCGACACTCGGCCAGAAGTTGGCGCGGTAATCGAGATCGAAGACGACCTGCGGCTTGCGTGCCCTGGCCAAGAGCAACGCCCAGCACGCCTCGCGCGCAGGCGCCTTGCTGAACCACGCACCGGTGAGCCACAGGATGGGGACGTCGATCGCAGCCTGCAGATCGATCTCCGACGCCTGCAGGGTCTGGTCGGACCCAATCGGGTACCGGTACATCAACAGCTTCGGGTCCTCCGGCGGATCCATTGCCGCGAAGGCCAGTGGCGTCGGCATCGACGGATGAACCCCGACGAATTGAGTATCGACTCCGAACAACTCGAGCTTGTGACGCACGTATTCGCCGAACGGATCGTCGCCGACCTTGGTGAAGACTGCCGTCCGACGCCCGAGCCGCGCTGCAGCAATGGCGACGTTGGTCGCACTTCCACCGACTGACTTGGTGAACGTTTGTGGATCCATGAAGCTGGCATTCGCTTCATTGGCGTAGAGATCAACGCAGATTCGGCCAACCGTGATGAGCTCGAGGGTGGTGCCGGGGCCTGCGGTCATCGAGTCTCAGCGGATACCGATCTCGTGTTCGAGTTGTTCGAG
>JAENVT010000085.1 GCA_016650435.1 Ilumatobacteraceae bacterium | reverse complement strand
GTGAAGGCCGCTGTGCTCACCGTCTACAAGGAGCGCATCACACCCGACCAGGTCCGCGATGTGATCCTCGCGTTCGAGGAGGGTGTCGTTGCCCACGCCGGCGAAGACATCGCCTCGGTCGAAGAGGCCCGCCTCGTCGAAATGGTGCCGGCCCTTCGCTCGCCGGTGCTTGCGTTGACCGGCGGCGACGAATCCCCGGCCGCCGTCGCCGCGGCAGTCGAGTTCGTCCTGGAGGGCCTGCACCTGTCGAAGCGCCTCAACAAGGACTCGTCGGGAACCAGCGCCACATACCGTAGTCGCAGCTAGACGAGCAGATTTCACTCGCCTGTTCTGGTCGGCAGTTCATTGTCCTGGCTGCGCTGCGTTACTCTCGGCGCGGTAATCCCCTGGACGAAAGAAAGCGAGCTCAGACATGAAGCTATTCACGACGCGGTCGAAGACACGAGTCTTCACCGTTGTAACCGCGGTTGTCGCAGTAGCGGCGATCGGCGCTGCTGTCGCCGCCGACGGCGGCGAGGGCGCCGGTCCACAGGCCCCGGCTCCTGCGGGCACGCCGGTAAGCGGAGAGTCCGCGCAGCAAACCGAAGCGCCCTTGGCCATCGAGGACATCACCACTGGTGGAACCAACTTCGACCCGACGATCCTGACCAAGTTCATCCCCGGTAGAACCTTCATACCCCACAAGGGCGCCGGGGGCGGCGTCAACGACGACACGATCAACTACAGCGGCAACACTTGCATCTCACCCTTTGCGGATGTCGGTGGTGGCTCGTTCGTCGACGTGTACGCACCAGTCGAGCTCCCCGACGGTTCGCGAATCAAGCGCGTCACGTTTTTCGGGACAGACAGTGCAGCGACCGACATCATCGTCACGCTCAACCGGGTCGACTACAACATCCCGCTCCTCTTCGGCTCGACGAGCCGCGCGGATCTGGCTGTCACGAGCTTCACCACCTCTGGTACCCCGGGTGAGACGGTCGTGTCGAGCCCCGACAACCTCGCGGAGATCACCGGCAGCTTCAGCTCATTCATCCTGAGCAGCGACCACCGGTTCCACTCCCTCGACGTCCAAATGCAGACCGCTGCAGGAACCAACCAGGTCCTGTGCGGTGTCGAGGTGCAGTTCCAGGTGCCCGAATCGGGTGCCGACGCTGGCACTGTGTTCCATCCGATCACGCCAGTGCGCGCCTACGACTCTCGTATCGCCGCATACCCGGTCAACGGCCCAATCCCCAACAACTCGTCGCGGGTCGTCGACGTCAGCTCTGGCCATGACCTCGCCACGGGCGCTGTGACGTTGGCCGATGCAGTGCCGGTGGGCGCGACGGCAATCACCTACAACCTCACGTCGGACGCATCCACAACTGTGGGCTTCGTGGCGATCACACCCGGCGACGCGGGCACGTTCGCGACGTCAGCGCTCAACCTCAACGGAACCCCGCTCGCCAACGGCGGAACGGTTGCGATTGCCGGTGATCGCACGGTCAAGGTGTTTGTCGGCGGTGGCGGCACGACGCAGATAATCATCGACGTCACCGGGTACTACACAGGTCCTGTGCCGTTCCCGAACATGGCCGGCTAGCCCTCGACCTCGGCCGATCAGCGGGTCTGCTCGACGCGTCGGGCCACCAGGTTTTCAACATTCCTGGTGGCCCGACGCGCTCGCGCGCCACGGGCCTCTGTCAGCGGGCTCGCTCGATGTGTCGCGCCACCAGGTTCTCCAACTTCTCCTGATGACTTGATGCTCGGGTCGGCTCGCCGGTCGACATCGCCCGATCGTGCAGGTCGGAAAGGCTGGAACCGGTCATGATCGACGATCCGAGCTCGCCGCTCCAGCCCGCGTACCGCTCGTCGCGAACCGTGTCGAGCTCGCCCGTCTCGACGATCGACGCCGCAGCGAGCAATGCCCTGGCCATGGTGTCCATCCCGCCGATGTGGGCGTAGAACAAGTCGGTGCGATCGGTCGATTGACGGCGCAGCTTCGAATCGAAGTTCAACCCGCCTGTCGTGAAACCACCGCCGCGCAGGATCTCCAACATGCCGAGCGTCATCTGTTCGACCGACACGGGAAAGCGATCGACGTCCCAGCCGAGGCGATCGTCGCCGGCGTTGGCGTCGATCGATCCGAAGATCCCGGCGTTGACTGCCGTGGCGATCTCGTGAGCGAAGTCGTGGCCGGCCAGCGTGGCGTGGTTGACCTCGATGTTGACCTTGATCTCGCCGGCCAGGTCGTACTTCTGCAGGAAGGCGTGCACCGCGGCGACGTCGTAGTCGTACTGATGCTTTGTCGGCTCGAAGGGCTTTGGCTCCAGCAGGATCGTGCCGGCGAACCCGATTCGCTGCTTGTGCTCGACGACCATCGACAAGAACCGCGCCAACTGGTCGAGCTCGCGCTTGATGTCGGTGTTCAGCAAGGTCTCGTAGCCCTCGCGGCCACCCCACAGCACGTAGTTGGCCCCGCCCAAACGATGCGTCGCTTCGAGGCAGTGGGCCACCTGACCGGCGGCAAAGGCGAACACCTCGGGGTCCGGATTGGTCGCCGCGCCGGCTTGGTAGCGCGGGTTGGAGAACAGGTTGGCGGTGCCCCACAGCAACTGCACACCGGTTCGCTGCTGATGCTGCGCGGCGACGTCGACCATCTCGTCGAGATTGGCTGCCGACTCCTTGAAGCTGGCCCCCTCAGGTGCGATGTCGCGGTCGTGGAAGCAATAGAACGGCACGCTGAGCTTGGCGAAGAACTCGAAAGCGGCGTCCATCTTCTGCTTCGCAGCAGCCATCGGGTCGGCGCCCGGAGCGAACGTCGGGTGCCACGGTCGATCCATGGTGCCGGCACCGAAGATGTCGAAACCATCCCACGCGAACGAATGCCAGTAACAGACCGCGAAGCGAAGGTGATCCTGCATCCGCCGGCCGGCGACGACCCGGTCGGCGTCGTACCAGCGAAACGCTAGGGGATTGTCGCTGTCGGGACCCTCGTAGGCGATGCGGTCGGTGACGTCGGTGAAGAACTCCATAACGCCGGAAGTTACTGCACCGCGGCGGCGAAGAAGATGGTCGCCGAGTCCTTTACATCGCGATCGCGGGTGATGATGCCGTCGTCGTAGCCGTCGATGTCGAACGTCGGGCTCAGTTCCATCGCCTGCAGCGGTGCCCCTTCGGCAGCCTCGCCGCATGCAACCTCGAACCGCTCGACCACCGTCACCCGGTCGGCATCCTTGCCCGGCGGCGTGATCAACGTGATGGCCAAGGGTCGGTCGGGTCCCATTTCCGCGGTGCGCAGCACGGCACCCAGCGACTCGTCGACATCCGCAACCACGATGCCCAACACATCGCACGATCCCGCAAGGTCGGCAAGTTCGCGATCGGCGCGCCCGGGGATGCTGATCGTTCCGTCGCTGAGACCCTGCAACCACAGATGCCATCGCAAGTGGTCCTGCCTGCGGGCAGCTTCCGCAGCCTGAATCGTCTGATCGGCCGGCCGCACGGTCTTCACGCCGAGGGCGGTAGCGACGGGCGGGCCGCCGCGCAAGATGCGCCATGCATCGCGCCACGCAACAACCAGCGTGTCGAGCACCTCGCCATGACGCCGTGGGTCGTCGGGGATCACCCGGTTGGCGTAGGCCAGTGGGTTGTCGAACGGCACCCAGCCGGCGACGGCGTCCCCGAAGCGCTCCGACGCCCCTTCGACCCAGCGCGGCCACCAATGCCCGGCGAATCTCGGATCGGCAAACCCCCCGTCATTTTCGAACCACTGCGGAACGATGCGTTCCAACAGGGTGAACTGCAGCCCGATGCCCAGCCCG
>JAENVT010000084.1 GCA_016650435.1 Ilumatobacteraceae bacterium | reverse complement strand
C
Source organism: Ilumatobacteraceae bacterium (assembly GCA_016650435.1). Next base: position 4,365 of record JAENVT010000084.1, on the reverse strand, counting down.
CCACCGAATAGAAATCGACCAGAGTGTCGAGTTGCCATGGACGTTGTGCCGCTTCGTCTGCCCAGCCGCCGGCGAGATCGACGACGACCCGGCCGCCGATGATGACGCACACGGCGGCGCCGACTTCGCCGCGTTCGGCGAAGTTGTCCGCGAAGGATTCGCGCACGGCCCTGAAGTTCGGATCACAGTGCCCACCAATCGGGGTCGTCACCCCGACAGTTTGACGGCTGTGCCCGAACTCCTACGACTGGTGAGTGTCGATCTCCGCCAGAACTTCACCGATGATCTTGGTTGCCTTGTGGTGGGGGAGCTCGTCGCCGCCCTCGGCCTCGGCAACCTCGCCGGCGAAAGCCTGGATGGACGGCGTTCCACCGATCAAGACGTGACGCAAAGCGTCGGCGCTTGCAGCGGGATCCTCCAGAGACTCCACGGCCTCGGCAACGTGATCGGGGTCGTCAGCCACCGCGTGCACAACGTGCATCGCCTGCTCGCGACCCGAGGCCGTCGAAACGACCTCGTGATCCGGGTTCTGCTGCGCATCCCACTCGGCTAACGCCTCGCTGTATCCACCCTCGCCTGGGTGCAAGACCATCGTCGTCTCAACCTCTTCCACGGGGGCGTCCGTGTCCTCGTCGTCGTTCGCGTGGCGGTTGGGTGCTACGGGAACGGTCAAAGATCCATCGTCGTGTCGGATGATTTCCATGCGCTACCTGTACCCACTTGTTGTCAGACCTATGCATCTCGCCGTACCGCCCGCCGCCGCTTGTCTGAACGATCTGGGCGCCATGCTCGTGCGTCGCGCCAGGTGATCGAGAACCACTGGCGCCCAGATCGTTGGGTGGCGCGGACGCGTCGGCGGGCTCAGGCGGGGGTTGAGGCCAGGGTGTTGAGGCGCTGACGCTGGTCATCGTCCAGGGATTCGAACACCTGGAGCGAGGCGACGTTTTCGCGCAGCTGCTCGGGTGTTGTGGCGCCAAACAGCACACTGGACAGACGAGGATGCGACAGCGCGAACGAGAAGGCCAAGCTGGCGGGCGATACATTCCACTTCCGAGCCAATTCGACGACCGCAACGGCGCGCTCCTTGCCGGCTACAGCGGCCTGGGTGTCGTCGACTGCGGCACGTCCCGAGTCGCCCTGCAGATACTTACCCGTCAGCGTTCCGCCGGCGAGCACATACGACGCAACGAGGGCGATGTCGGCGTCGGCCAGCACGGCCTCCATCATCGGATCCTGCACCCAGTCGGGGCGCACCAGGCTGTACGGAAGTTGCGCGGCGGTCGGCAGCGCGACGCCGAGGCCGCGCGCAGCCTCCACCGCTTCGGTCGACTGATCCGCCGGCCAGTTTCCGACTCCCCAGGCTCGTGCCCTTCCCGACGAAACCAAGGCCGCCACTTGGGCGACGAGCTGGGCGATGGTGAGACCTTCGGGCGGCTGCATCGTGTAGATGAGGTCGATGTGGTCGAGCCCCATTCGCCCGAGCGACCCATCCAACTCCGCCGCAGCATCCTGTTCCGGCCAGAACTCCCACCACAGCTTGTTGGACACGATGACTTCGTCGCGCACCCACCCCGCCTCGCGGAACAACTCGCCGAAAAGGATTTCGCTGTACCCCGTCGGGATCGGAGCGTTGCCGTCTCGTCGTTGTAGCGGGCGTCGTCGAGGAAGGTGATGCCTGCCTCCCTGGCGGCGCGCATCACCGCCAGGCCTTGCTCGTGCGTGATTCGCTCGAACGTGCGCCACGAACCGAGTGCGAACAGCGACACCTCGAGCCCGGATGAACCAAGCGGACGATGGGGAAGCGCTGGCATGGCGGCTCCTGAGCTAGGTCGTGTAGTCGGCGTTGATCCGAACGTAGCCGTCGCTCAGATCACAGCCCCACACCGTGGCCGAGGTGTTGCCCGCGGCCAGACGGACCGTGACGCGAACCTCTGCACCGCGCATGTACGCCGAGAGGGCATCGAGACCGGTTTCGTCTACCGGCGTCGGATAGACCTCTTGGTCGCCGAAGCGGATGACGACTTTCGACTGATCGACCTCATCCGTTGTCGTCGATTTTCCAATAGCCATTGCAACGCGACCCCAATTGGGATCGGCCCCGTGCACTGCGGTCTTGACGAGCGGTGAGTTGACGATTGCCTTGGCAACACGCTTGGCCTGCTCGGGCGTGGCGGCCTGCTCGACCGTCACCTCGATCAGCTTCTCGGCACCCTCGCCGTCGCGAGCGATCTGCTTCGTCAACGACGCGGCGACCTCGTACAGCCCCCGCTCGAACGCGTCGAGGTCGACGCCACCGGCCGCACCACTGGCCATCACGATGGCCGTGTCGCTGGTCGACGTATCAGTGTCGATCGATACGCAATTGAAGGTGCGGTCGATCACTCGCTTGAAGATCGAGTCGAGATCGTCGGCGGCGACATCAGCATCGGTCAGCAGAATGGTGATCATCGTGGCCATGTTCGGTTCGATCATCCCAACGCCTTTGGCGACACCGACGATACGAGTTTGGCCCACCGAGGTCTCGGCAATCTTGGGCACCGTGTCGGTCGTCATGATTCCGCGGGCGACCGGCTCGAGGTCGCGGCACGGCAACGGTGACGGGATGGCGGCAAGGCCCGTCCGAACCTGATCCATCGGATACTGACGACCGATCACACCGGTCGAGGCGATCAATACGTCGCTTTCCGCGCAGCCAAGTGCGGTAGCGACACCGCCGACAACTTCGCGAGCGTTCGCCAGGCCGTCAACCCCCGTGGCGACATTGGCGTTCTTGGAGATCACCACGACGGCGCGCGCCGAAGGTGACGCGAGATGTTCGCGACTGACGGTCACGCTTGGCCCGGCGAAGCTGCTCGTCGTGAACATGCCGACCGTTGTACAGACGGCGTCGCCGGCGACGACGACGAAATCGTCGGAGGTGTCCTTGATGCCGATGTTGGCGACGTAAGCGCGAAACCCAGCGGGCAGCGCTGTCACGCGGGACACGCCGTCAGGTTGGCCCGCACGGTCTCGAAGATGTTGCCGAGCTCGCGGATTTGGTCGAGGGTGAGACCCTTGAAGAAACGATTCCGAACGCTGGCCACGTGATCCGGTGCCGCCGCGGCGAGCTTGGCCCGGCCTGCGTCAGTCAGCGCGGCGAACATCACCCGGCGATCGGCAGGACTGGCAACCCGTTCGACCAATCGTGTCGCCACCAGCCCGTCGAGCCGACGCGTGAGCCCGCTGGGGGACAGCTGCAACACGGTGGCCAGATCACACATTCGCATGCGTTGATCGTCGGCCTCGGACAACCGCACCAGCACCTCGTAGTCGCCCATCGTCAGCCCGAACGGGACGAGGTCGTTCTCCAACGCTGGCGTCATAGTGTTGACCGCCTCGATGAAGTTTCGCCAGGCGCGCATCTCGCTCGGCGTCAGCCACGTAGTTGTCATACGCAACAGTCTACCGCAATCAATCAAAAAGGTTGCGCCCGCAAGCAATCGGCCCTATGATCGTTGTGAGCGCAATGAAGTGTGCTTCACATCGTCACAGAAGGAGTCGATCAATGGCCCTAATCGCAGATCTCACACCTGGCGTTTGGAACGTCGATCCCGTCCACTCGTCGATCGGTTTTGTTGCCCGTCACCTCATGATCAGCAAGGTCCGCGGCACGTTCGGAACGTTCACCGGCACGCTGACCATCGCCGAAGATCCGCTGCAGTCGAAGGTCGAGGCAACCGCGGAAGTCGCTTCGATCACGACGGGCGAGGACTCACGCGACACCCACCTCAAGTCTGCCGACTTCTTCGACGCCGAAAAGTATCCGACGATGACATTGGTGAGCACCGGCATCGAGCCACAGGGCAGTGACTACTTGCTGCACGCGGACCTGACGATCAGAGGCATCACCAAGCCGGTTGACTTCGACCTCGAGTTCGATGGCGTGAGCAAGGATCCGTGGGGCGGCACCCGCGCCGGTTTCGCCGCCGAAGCTGAGGTCAACCGCAAGGACTGGGGCTTGGAATGGAACCTCGCTTTGGAAACCGGTGGCGTGATGCTCGGCGAGAAGGTCAAGATTCAATTGGAAATCCAAGCAGTCAAGGCGTGACCGCGACTGTCAAAAGGAAGAAGTGAGATCATGATCAGACGACTCAACCATGCGGTGCTGTGGGTGCGCGATGCACAACGCAGCGCCGAGTTCTACACCACGGTTCTCGGGTTCGAGGCCGTGGCCACCATGGGCAGCCAGGCCGTCTTCCTGCGCGCCGATGGTTCGACGAACGATCATGATCTCGGCGTGTTCAGTGTGGGAGACCGGCCGCAGCCTCCGGCGCAATCGCCCGGTCTCTACCACCTCGCCTGGCAGGTCAACACCATCGAGGACCT
>JAENVT010000083.1 GCA_016650435.1 Ilumatobacteraceae bacterium | reverse complement strand
GCGAAGTCATCCGAAATCGCATTGGCTCGCACCGCACTATTGACCGCAGCGCTCGTCGCCACAGACGACCACATAGCGAACGCGCTCACACCAAGCAAGACCAGCACAAGGCCGGCACCGGCCAAACGGCTACGTCGACTCAAACGAGTGTCCGCAATCTCGTGCGACGCTGCGCGGGAGCCTCCATCGAGATCCTGCGCCGTCAACATTGGTCGGCTCCTTGCCACTCCTCCGGGCCCCACACGACACCGTCGCTACTACACCTATCGGCAGGATTGGGCTCGATCTTGAGCGCTCCGGAGCGCTCTCAGCGCCTTGAGCTGAGCAGATCGACGTCGCGGCGTAGTCTCGGCGGCATGTCGTACATCGCCGAGCCCGCCCGTTACGAGTCGATGACCTACCGCCGTTGCGGTCGCAGCGGCCTGTTGTTGCCCGCTATCTCGCTGGGGTTGTGGCACAACTTCGGTGACGATCGCCCCTGGGAATCGCAACGCGAGATCTGTCGGCGAGCGTTCGACCTCGGCATCACGCACTTCGATCTGGCGAACAACTACGGGCCGCCGTATGGAGCGGCCGAGGCCAACTTCGGCCGCATCCTCGCCACTGACTTCGCCAGCCATCGCGACGAGTTGGTCATATCGACGAAGGCCGGGTATGACATGTGGCCGGGCCCGTACGGCGACCGGGGCTCACGCAAGTATCTGCTCGCATCGCTCGATCAATCGCTGGCGCGGATGGGCCTCGAGTACGTCGACATCTTCTACTCGCACCGCGTCGATCCCGACACGCCGGTGGAGGAGACCGTCGGCGCATTGGTGTCGGCAGTGCACCAGGGCAAGGCGCTCTACGTCGGCATCTCGTCGTACTCTTCGGACCGCACTCGCATGGTCGCGGCACAGCTCGCCAAGCAGCACGTGCCGCTCCTCATCCATCAGCCGTCGTACTCGATGTTCAACCGGTGGACAGAGTACGACGATCTGCTGACCACGCTCGACGAGATTGGCGCCGGTTGCATCGCCTTCTCGCCGCTCGCCCAGGGACTGCTGACTGATCGGTACCTCCACGGCGTCCCCGCCGATTCGCGGGCCGCGACGGGTGGAGCGCTGCGTGCCGACTCGATCACGGAGGAGCGGCTGAGCAAGGTTCGTGCTCTCGCCGAGATCGCTGCTCGGCGGGGCCAGACACTTGCCGAACTGGCGCTCGTGTGGGCCTTGCGTGATCCGCGAATGACGTCGGTGGTGATCGGCGCAAGCAGTGTGAAGCAACTCGACGACAACGCCGCTGCACTCGGCAACATGGCGTTGACGAGTGACGAGCTCACCGAGATCGACCAGTACGCGGTCGAAGAAGACATCAACCTCTGGAAGAACTCGAGCGATCAATGACCAGGTGCCGTGCTGCTCTGTCGTGTGGAACGCTGGAGCTGTGACCGTCTACAGAATCAGATTCGTGGGACCGGCAGCGCTCGCTATACGTGTCGCCACCGCGCTTGCAGACGCCGACGGCGTTGAGCTGACCTCATCGAGGCAGCCATCGATACTCGACGAGACCAAAGTCGAGCTCAACGTCTCGGTAGAAGGCAACCGCGACGCTGTAGCCGTTGCCGTCTCAACTATCCGCGACGAGTTGCCCGACGGCGCGTCGATCGAGATCGCTGACGAATGACCGCACCTGCGGGGCGAGCTGACCTTCGACGCAAAGGAGGCGAGTGATGGCACAGAAGCACCAAGCGGTTGCAGTGCTCGGCATCGGCGCGATGGGACATGGGATGGCCGCCAGCGCGCTGCGTGCCGGCATCCCAACCGTCGTCTGGAATCGCACGCCGGAGGCGACTCGAGACCTCGCCGAGATCGGCGCGGAAGTCGCCGCGACTGCCGCCGATGCAGCACGACGAGCGGCGATCGTCGTCACGATGGTGACCAACGCCGATGCCGTCCTGTCAATCGCCAGCGAGCAGGGCATGCTCGCTGCGATGGCTCCGGGCGCGATCTGGGTGCAGATGAGCACGATCGGCGTAGAGGGGATCGAGCGCGTCGCCGCCCTAGTGGAGGCAGAGCGTCCGGACGTCGTGCTCCTCGACGCGCCAGTGTCGGGAAGCAAGGATCCGGCGGAGCGCGGAGAGCTGACGATCTTCGCGTCTGGGCCTAACGAAACCCGCGATCGCGTCGGTGCGCTGTTCGACGCTCTCGGACAGCGCACGGTCTGGGTTGGTGCAGTTGGAGCCGGGTCGCGACTGAAGCTCGTCAACAACACATGGCTGGCGTTCGCGGCCGAAGGACTGGCGACGTCCGTTGCCCTCGCTCATCGATTGGGGCTGACGACGGAGACGCTGGTCGACGCCCTAGTCGGCGGCCCCCTCGTGTCCCCTTGGCAGTCGGCGAAGATGCAACGGATCGCCAAGGATGACTTCTCCGCACAATTCGCGCTGTCGCTCGCGCTCAAGGATGTGCGCTTGGCCGTGCAGGCCGCAGCCGACAACGAACGCTTCGCCGTCCTGGCCGCTTTAGCTGACGAGTGGCAGCGACTGGTACCCGACGGGTTCGGCGATCAGGACATCACGGTCGTGACGCAGGCGCTCAAACAGTAATGAGGTATGTGAGGTTTGAACCGCAGACTCAGGTCGGCCGGACCCCGTGTCCGGTTCTCGGGCGGGCAACGATTAAAACGCGCCGACGACTTTGAAGTCCTTGTCGACGAAGACATGGTGCGGCCAACTGACGCCGATGTTGTGGACCTCGTACTCGCCGTCGCTCAGCTGCACAACACGGTCGACGATGCCCCCTGGGTAGGCGGTCAACGCCGCTTCAGTCGCATTGTTCGCCACTGTTCCGCTAACGATCGTCCCCGAACCCTGGCTGTAGTTCGCAGGGATCTGGCCGACTTGCTTTGACGTAGTTGGTGCACCGCTCTGGAAGGGGACGACTGCTGCCGCCGAGGAAGTCGCAGATCCGTCGCCACCATCCGGTGTCACGATGACCTGCGTGGCCGTGATAGTCGTTCCGTTGGTCATCCCCAGTGCCAGGACTGTTTGACCTGTTGCAATGGCACTAGCCGAGGTCGAGTTCGTCCCGCTTTGGTATGTCGTAGCGGACCCCTCGTCGACAGTCACCTTCTGACCCGCTGATGTTGTCATCGTGAAGCTCGACGCGGAAACGCTGTCGACCGTGCCGGATGCTCCACCTGTGGCCGGTCCAGACCGAGCGTTGGATGCCCCGCCGCCGGATCCGCTAGCGCCGGCGACGCCAGTTGCGGGAACGGGCTTCGCTGTTGTTGTCGAGCGGGACATGACGAGGCCGACAGAAAGTCCGATCACCGCGCACAACACGGCAGCGGCCACCACGACCCATCGAAGTCTTCTGTTCGCCAGCAATCGCCGGACCCGTTGTCGGCGAGGCGGCTGGGCCGTGGGCTCCGAAGCCGCGCTCGATACGGGGAGACCGGAGAGTGTCTGGTGAGGGTTTGTGGGTCCGTGGTCGCTCATGATGGCGCTCCTGTTATTTGTTGGATATGCCGCAAAGTACAAACCGTTCCTATGAGGTCCTTTGGTGCCGGTTGAGGATCACGTGAGGATTTCCCGCGCCGACGGTTTGGCGGGTGTGGCCGAGCGGTTCGTCGAGCGGTGCTCGGGCGCGAAACCGGTACCACCGGTACTCACATCGCGCCCGACCTGGGTCCCCGGGCGCGAAACCGGTACCACCGGTACTCACATCGCGCCCGACCTGGGTCCCCGGGCGCGCTCAGCCTGCTGGGCGAGGGTGAGACGGCACGCCGAAGGCGTTCCGGCTCATGCGTCGATGATCTCCAACCTGATGCGCTTGTTGCCCTTTCCCTTGCTCTCGGTCTTGGTCACCCGGATGCGTCCGACCTCGCCGGTCGAGCGCACATGTGTGCCGCCGTCGGCCTGCTTGTCGAGGCCGACGATGTCGACGACACGAATCTCGGGCACCGACTCGGGGATCATCGAGACCTTGGTGCGGATGAGATCCTCGTCCATCACTGCAGTCGAGCGGGGTAGGAACGACACCGCGATCGGACGGTCGGCGGCCAGTTCGTCGTTGACCAGTTGTTCGACTCTTGGCCCGAATCCTTCGGGAAGCGGATCGAACTCGAAGTCCATCCGAGCACTGAGCGGCTCCATGTTGCCGCCCGTCACGGGTACGCGCCATTCGTTCCAGATCACACCGCACAGCACATGCAACGCAGAGTGCGTTCGCATCAGGTCATGCCGCCTCGACCAATCGACGACGCCATGCACGGTGTCGCCGATCGCAGGCGGCGGGCCGCCGTCCAGCGAGTGCCAGACGTGGTCGCCTTCTTTGCGCACATCACCGACTGCGAGTCCGTCGAGGGTCCCGGTGTCGTGCGGCTGGCCTCCGCCGGTTGGATAGAACGCGGTGCGGTCGAGCGCGACCGCACCATCGCGAACGTCGACCACCACCGCATCGAAGTCGGTGAGGTATGCGTCGCGTAGGTAGATCAGTTCGGTGGTCATGACTGCCTCGCTAAGCCGACAATGAACTCCCACTGCGTATCGCTGACCGGCATGACACTGAGCCGGTTGGCCTTTTGCAGCAGATGAAATGGCCCGAGTTGGTCGGTGTACTGACGCAACGTTGTCAGCGGCAGGACGGCGGGAAATCGTTCGACGAATCGAACGTCGCGACAGACCCAACGCGGCTTGGTCTTCGGCGAGTTCGCGTCGTAGTAATGACTGTCGGCATCGAACTGTGTGGGGTCGGGATACGCATCGCCGACGATCTCGGCGATGCCCGCAATGCCCGGCACCTTGCAACTGCTGTGGGAGAAGAAGAACTGCTCGCCTGGTTGCATCTGCAACATCCAGTTGCGCGCTCGATAGTTGCGCACCCCGTCCCACGCGAAGCGCTTTCGTTTGGCCCGAGCCAAGTCATCGATCGAAAACTCCTCGGGTTCCGACTTCATCAACCAGTGAGCCACACACAGATCATTACCGCGAGCGCCTCACTCATCCCCAACCGTCCGAGGCCAGTCACGAAATATCCGGACGGGGCGAATATTTCGTGACTGGACTTACGTGGAAGGGACCGGATCAGGCTGGCCCGACCCGAGTGAGTGGGAAGTCGTAGGTCGCGGTGCCCATGGAACTCGTGATGTGCACGTTGAAGGTGACTCCAACAGGCGCGTCGGGGAACGTCGGGCGGGCCGTCCAACGGCCCTCGGCGTTGGACACGACCTGCGCACCGCCGTACGGCGACGTGATCGAGATGACAGCACCGGCCGTCGAGTTACCCCAGTACTCGTCGGCGGGCGGGCTGGCGTCGGTGGTCGCCCATCCGGCGTTGGCCGTGAAGTCGATCGAGGTCGGTGTCGTTGTGCCAGGCCGCTGCAGGGTGAACTCGCGAACCCGATCGGTGGTGCTCGACGTGATGCGCACGGCAACGGTCGTGCCTGGCGGCACGTCACCCAAGGTGAGTGTGGTCTCCCAGTTGCCGTTCGGTCCTGCGAGCGTTTCGGCGACACCCCAGTCGGTGGCGATGCGGATCGCTGAACCGGGCTGTGCAGTGCCGTGGAAGCCCTGCGTCATCGGTGTGTTCGCCTGTCCGTTGGCGCCGAGGGCAGCCGTGAACTCGATCACCGGCGGCGCCGGTCGCTCGAGGGTGAATTCCCGGACGCGGGTGCTGGTGCTCGACGTGATCCGCACCGCGACCTTGGTTCCGGCCGGCACCTCGACCATCGTCAATGTCGTCTCCCAGACTCCAGCATCGTTGGCCGTTGTCTCCGCCACGCCGTATTGCGACGCGACGCGGATTGCCGACCCGGGTTGAGCCTTGCCGTAGAACCCCTGTGTCATCGGCGTCTTCGCCCGTCCATCGGAACCGAGCTTGGCGGTGAACTCGATGACGACGGGCGCCACGGTCGGCTCCGTCGGCAGAACTGTCGGCTCTGTCGGCGGGACCGTGGGCTCGGTCGCCGGCACCTCCCGGTCTTTGACAATGATGGGCTTGAACACCGTCGCTTTCGCCGTGCCGTCACCGACTTGTTCGATCGATGTCGCGGTCGGCTCGAGGGTCGTTGTCGTCGGGGCTTCGGTGGGCTCCGTCACGGGTGATGCGGCTGGTGTCACCCGAGTCGGTTGGTCTCCGCTGATTCGCTCCATCGCGAATGCCGAGCCGCCGACCAGCAACAGACTTGCTGCGGCGACGGCAAAATAACGCGGGCGAAGGACTCGGACCTCGTTCGGCACGGTGGTGATCATCGGGAAGAACACCGAGTCGGGGTCAGGATGGGGGCGGACCGACGTGGCGACGTCGTCGAGGACGGCGGTGAGGCGAGTTTCGAAGTCATTCATCGGAGGTCTCCCAATTTGCGCTGCAGGGTCTCGAGACCCCGTTTGTTGTGCGTGCGGACTGAACCAATCGATACGTCAAGCGTCGCCGCGATCTCGCCTTCGGTCATGCGCAACCAGTGGCGCATCACGACGCAAGCCCGCTGCCGGCTCGGCAACGACGAGACTGCGTCGAGCACCGCACCGCGACCGACCCGCCCCATCGCATCATCCTCAGCTGACGCGACGGCCACGAGATGTGGCGGCTGGTTACGGTCGGCCACGAGGCGGCGCCGGTGTCGGCCACGACTGAGGTTGACGATCGTTGCCCGGAGGTAGGCAACCGCTCGCTCGGGATCCTCCAGCCGGTCCCATGCGTCATACACGCGCATGAACGCTTCCTGAGCCGCGTCCTCGGCGGCATGAACGTCGCCCATGATGAACGTGGCAAAGCGAACGACTTCGGCATGTCGCTCCTCGTACAGCGCTCGAACGGCTGCTTCTCTGCCACTCGGGACAGGCGGGGGGAGGGCTCTGAGTGTCGCGTCCGCCCGCCCTCTCGGGGGCTCGCTCAGTGCTCGCATCATGGTCACGCTCCTATACACGCGCTGCGGTGCACGTTCTAGGACACGAATCGGTACTTTCTGCGTCCACTTGACCACGAAATGTGGCTAGTGCCTGTTTCTGGTCGTTAACTGACCACGCGCTTCTCAAAACCGGTGACGCCGACCCACGTGAACAGGGCACCGAACGCGGCAAGCGCCCCGTAGACCGCGTACAACGGCATGTGCGGAATGTTGCCCACCAGCGCAGCGCGAAATCCCTCGGTCATGTAGACGACCGGGTTGGCCAGCACGGCCCACTTCAACCAGACAACTCCGCCGAGGTCTCGCCACGGAAAGTAGGTGCAACCTAGGAACGTCAACGGAAGGACGATCAGCGAGAACAGCAGCGGCACCTGGAACGGTTTCACCTTGGTGCCCAGCATCAGTCCGAGCGATCCGGCTACCCAACCGGACAGCGGTGCCAACGTCAGCAGTATCGGCCAGTGAATGTTGAGATGGACGGGCGTCGCCGGCACTAGAGCGGCGATCGGGAACACCAGGCACGCGCCCAACAGACCCTGCAACAGGCCGGTCACGATCTTTTGCAGCCCGACCATCCACGTCGGCAATGGCGCGAGCACGCGATCCTCGATCTCGCGGGACACGCCGAATTCCTGCACCAGCGGCAGCGCCACCGCCTGGATGCCCTGGAACACAATCGCCAGCCCCATGACCCCGGCGACGAGTTGCGTGGAGAAGCGTGACGCGCCTGTCGAGCCGCCGACACTCTGCCCGGTCCTCGGGAACACGTAGGTGAATACGAACACCAGCAACAGCGGCTGGATGATCGTGCGCATGAGGAAAACCTTGAAGTCTTTGCGCAACAGGTACATGTCGCGGCTCAACAGCCCGACGAACGCGGCCCGATATGCCTGGCCGGCGGGGCGGAGTTCGCGCAAACCATGCACGTCTTCGTGGGTCGTGGTCATTCGCGTAGATCCTTTCCGGTGAGGTTGATGAAGACGGACTCGAGCGTCGGCTCGGTCACCGAGAGATCGTTCACCGACGATCCTGCGGCCTCGGCCGCGTCGATGATTCTCGGCAGCAGCCCCGACGAGTCGTCGACGCTGAGATGGATTCGTCCGTCAACGACGCGCGCCTGTCGAGCGCCCTCAACCGCGGCAACGAGAGCGTCAGCAAGTTTGGGAAGATCACCCGTGGCCGACACGATCACGATGCGGCCGGCTCCGATCGAGGCCTTCAACTCGGCTGGCGTATCGAGAGCGAGGATCTTTCCGTGATCCATGATGGCCACTCGATCGCAGAACTCGTCGGCCTCTTCCATGTAGTGGGTGGTCAACAGGATCGTTTGGCCGTCGTCGTGGAGATCGGCGAGGATCTCCCACAGCGCGATGCGACTCTGCGGATCGAGGCCCGCCGTCGGCTCGTCGAGGAAGAGCACTTGTGGTCGGTGCATGATCGCCCTCGCCACCATCAGCCGTTGCGCCATCCCACCCGACAACGCCATCACCGGCGCCTTCGACCGCTCGAGGAGCCGGACGCGTTGTAACAGTTCCGTGGCCAGTGATTTGGCCTGCTTGGCACTCATGCCGAAGTAACGACCGTGGAACTCGAGGTTCTCGAACACTGTCATCGCCCGGTCGAGCGTGTTCGTTTGCGGGACAACGCCGATCAGCTGCTTGGCGAGTGCCGGGCGAGCCACGAGATCGACGCCACCGATCAGGATCGATCCGCGCGTTGGAACCACACGCGTCGTCAGCATCCCGATCGTTGTGCTCTTGCCTGCACCGTTCGGACCGAGCAATCCGTAGATCTCGCCGGAGTTGATCTCGAGCTCGATCTCGTCGACCGCCACCACGTCACCGGCCGGTGGGCCGGCCGTGTAGATCTTCGTCAGTCCCTGTGCCCGGATGATCGCGTCTGCCACCGCGCGAGACTACGCACACCGATCTTGCCGGTGCCGGTCGACTGGGCGACCAGTGAGAAAGGTCAGACGGCGTTGAGTGCGGCCCACACGCGCTCGGGCGTGCACGGCATGTCGATGTGGACCACGCCGAGATGCGACAGCGCATCGACGACCGCATTGTGGATGGCGGGTGTCGAGCCGATCGTTCCGGACTCGCCGATGCCCTTCGCGCCGAGAGGGTTCCTCGGGCTGTCGGTCTGGGTGTTCGACGTTTCGAAGCTCGGCAGCTCCGCTGCCGACGGCACGGTGTAGTCCATCAGAGTCGATGTCATCGGATTGCCGTCCTCGTCGTACTGAACCCATTCGTACAGGGCTTGAGCGGCACCCTGGGCGATTCCACCGTGCTGCTGGCCCGAGACCAACAACGGATTGAGGATTCGACCACAGTCATCGACCGCGACGTGTCGGAGCATCGCAACCTTGCCAGTTTCGGTATCGACTTCGACGACGGAAACATGGGCACCGAACGGGAACGTCGAGTTCGTTCCGTCGAAGTCGAGCTCATGACGCAAGGTTTCGGGATCGAGCCCCTCCGGGAGCTTCGACGCGTCTCGCGACGCGACTGCGAGTTCGGCCCAGGAAATGGATTTCGACGGAGTTCCCGCAACATGCAGCGAACCACCCTCGGCGACCATGTCTTCTGCTGCGGCTTCGAGCAGGTGCGCGGCAATCTTCTGGGCTCGACTCAACACCTCAGTGGATGCCAAGAAAATCGCCGAGCCCGCTGTCTGCAGCGATCGAGAGCCCAGGGTTCCACTTCCACGTGGCACCTTGTCGGTGTCGGAGTTGACGAGCTTGATCTGATCCATCGGGATGCCGAGAACCTCCGATGCCAACATGGCGAACGAGGTGTGGTGACCCTGCCCGTGCACGCTTGTGCCGGCAAAGACGCTGGCCGTGCCGTCGTCGTGAATCTCTGTCGCGCCGAACTCGACGTGCAGACCGACGGGGGCCGTGACTTCGACGTACGAAGACACGCCGATCCCGAGCGCGACCGGATCGTTGGCAGCACGCCGCCGCGCCTGCTCGGCGCGAAGCTCCTTGTAGCCGGATGCAGCCAGTACTGCATCGAGTGCCTTCTCGTACTCGCCGGAGTCATATGCCGCGCCGGTGTTCGTCGTCAACGGGAACGCGTCGGGTTGGATGAAGTTGCGCCGGCGCAGCTCCGCCGGATCCATCCCGATCTTGCCTGCCGCGACGTCGATGACCCGCTCGATCAGTTGGGTGGCTTCGGGGCGGCCGGCGCCGCGGTATGCACCGACCGTTGTCGTGTTGGTCACCACAGCGCGCGTCGCGAACTTGACCTTGTCGATGTCGTACACACCGACGCACATCATCTGCGTCAGCATCGGCAAGATCGCACCGATCCCAGGGTACGAGCCGGCGTTGGCGGTGACGTCGCCTTCAAGGCCCGTGAACTTCCCGTCCTTTGTCACGCCGAGCTTCGCGGTCATCACGTAGTCGCGACCGTGGACGAGCGAGATCATGTCTTCCGATCGTGTCTCGGCCCACTTGACTGGAGACCCGAGAGCGCGGCAGGCAGCCGCGGCGACGAGATACTCGGGATAGACGGCGGCCTTCGGGCCGAATCCTCCACCGACCCATGGACAGACCACGCGGAGGTCAGCGGGCTCCATGCCGAGCATCGCCGCGATCGCGCCATGCGCGGAGTGGGGCGCTTGGTGCGAGATCCAGCACGTCAATGTGCCCGGCTTGTCGCCGGGTTCGGCGAGAATTCCATTCGTCTCCATCGGCGCTCCGGCCAAACGCTGGCTCACCATCGTGACCTCGGCGATCTCGTCGGCGCCAACGAAAGGATCCACGTCGGCTCCATGATCGGTACCGAAGCACACATTGGACCCGTGCTCCGGGAACAGGATCGCGGCGTCGGGCATCAAGCCTTGCGCCGCGGTGACGATGGGCTGCAGACGCTCGTAATCAACGACGACCGTGTCGGCCGCGTCGACTGCGGCTGCCTTCGAGTCGGCGACGATCGCCACCAGGATGTCGCCGACGAATCTGACGACGTCGTTGGCGAAGATCGGTCGGTTCAATGTCGTCGGCATCATCGGGAAACCTTGGAACGTCGGCATGCCCAGATCATCGCCGCGAGCGTGATAGACGGCCTTCACGCCGGGCATCTTCTCCGCATCGGAGACGTCGACGCCGACGACCGTCGCGTAGGCCTGAGACGAGCGGACGAACGCGAGGTGAAGCGTTCCCGTCGGCGCCATGTCGTCGAGGTACTTTCCCGCACCCGTCAGCAAGGTTGGGTCCTCGAGGCGCTGAACGGCGTTGCCCAAAATCGATCCTGCTGTTGCCATGGCCAAACCTTTCGATGACGTGTCGATGAATGGGTGACGCGAGTTCGTCGTGCCCCCTGAGGCGAACGTTACGCCAAACAAACGCTCCATCTCTCATGGCACAGAAAATGCCGTCTAGTCGCGTCCAAGGGCCAGGACGCGGACCAGAACATCGCGATAGGTGTCGAAGCCAGGAGCGTTCTTCGAGACGTCTTTTGCCGCCTCATCGAGCCGGCGGAGCGCGACCGCATCGAGCGCGTAGGGCAGCCCTTCGAACTCGTGCGCCTGTTGCCGAGACATTGGCCCGCCTTGCAGATGCAACGTGTGGATGGAGGCGTCGGACAGCTTGGCCCCGTAGCCGGGTTCGGTCGCCACGAGGTAGCGCTTCGCTGCAACGTGGAGACGAACCGGTTCGGTCACATCCGGTCCGAACCAACGCGACAGCCAGCGGGCACCGGCGGCGTCGTGGTGCGCGTCGCGTTGGTCGGCAAGGGCCGCCGATGCGTCGATCTCGCCCTCCTCGCACCCGATCACGTGCCCGATGTCGTGCAGCAGAGCCGCGACGACAAGCGCATCGTGGCATCCGCCGGCCAGCGCGCCAGCCTGCAACTGGTGTTGGACCATGGTGACGTCTTCGCCGAGGTACGCCATGCCCTCGGCCGAGTTGAAGGCCAGCTCGATCGCCCGCAACGCCTCGTCGATCTGGTCAGACTCGCTCATCGAGCCGCCGTTCGAGGACCGCCACCGTCGAGGCCAGTCCGTCGAGATCGGCGTAGCAGCCCTGAATATGGCGTGCCCCGCTGCCACCCTCGAACGCGGTACGCGCATGGAGGACCCTGGTGTTGTCGAAGACGATACAGTCGCCGTGTTCGAGCTTCACGTGGAGGTGCAGCTCGGGCCGATCGAGGGTCGCGGCGAAAACGCGCAGTGCCCGGTAGACCTCGGCGACCTTCCGCGCCGGCACCGACGGAGGTTGGATCGAGCGATCGTTCCACCGGATGGCGCGGACATCGCCGGCCGCGTTGATGGCGATGATCGGTCCGCTGGCGCGCAGCAAGGTGCTGGAATCCTCGTACTTGAACGTGAGCTCGGTCGAGACCAACGTGGCGAATGCCGGCGGATCCTCCTCGCGCACGATCCCGGCCGCGGCGAAGCCGTCGATCAAGACATTGTCGCCACCGTCCGCTGACGACTGCAGACAATGCAACAGCTGGATGCCGGGCACGGGATCGCGGTACGGGTTGTCGGTATGCGGCGCGATTGCTCGCCCTGTGAAGGCCAGATTCACCGGTTGCGCTTCGACCCGCACATCGAACAGATCTCCGTAGTTGGTTTTGCGCACGTGGGCGAACGAGTTCGCCAGGGTAAGGACCATGCCGGATGTGGTCGGAACGCCACGCACCAGCAGCACGCCAGTTCGCATCAGCGCTCCGAGAGCGGTCCTTCGCGGCTCGCGGTCTGAGCGCAGATCGGGCCAGGCGACTTCGGACGGGCGCGCGCCGAGATCGGCTGCCAGCCATGGCGGACGATGCCGCTCGCTTCGATCGTCGAAGACCTCTGCCTCGCCCGGGGCATTGGCCGCCAGCCAGGACCTCGAGAAGCGCGACACGTGGCCGTCCGGCGCGAACGTCACCTCGATGTCGTCGCCGTCGTTGTGCCACGAGGCGATACTGGTGTCGGGGTCGAGAGCCAGCACACCCAACAACCGTTGACCGGAGTACCCATCGCGACACTCGCCGCACGTGCAGGCATCGCGGAGCCACAGCGAAGGCACGTCGATATCGCCGATCACAGGTGAACCTTACTGGTGCACACCCGCACGTTTCGGTCCCTGATCGGTCGG
>JAENVT010000082.1 GCA_016650435.1 Ilumatobacteraceae bacterium | reverse complement strand
CCCGCAGGTGACCACGCTGATCAACCGCATCGACTGGCTCGGCAGCTTCGCCAACGAAGTGCCGTTCATCCTCGCTGCCGAGCAGCTGATGGACATCGAGGCTCCGCCGCGGGCCCAGTACATCCGCACGATCCTGTTCGAGCTCAGCCGAATCGCCAATGTCGGCCTGTTCCTCGGCGACCTCGGAGTGCAGCTCGGCGCGATCACTCCGGTGTTCCTCGCCTTCCGCGACCGCGAGTACGTGCTCAACCTGATCGAGGCGGCCACCGGCGGCCGGTTCCATCCCAACTTCGACCGCATCGGCGGTCTGAAAGACGACCTTCCTGCCGGCTGGATCCCCGAGACCAAGCAGGTCATGAAGAAGCTGCGCAACTTCTGCGACGAGATGGACGATCTGCTGTTCGGCAACGAGATCTTCCAGAGCCGGCTGCGCGGTATCGGTGTGATTCCTGCCGACGTTGCCAAGCAATACGGGCTCAGCGGCGCCAACCTTCGCGCCAGCGGTGTCGATTGGGATCTGCGCCGCGATCAGAAGCTGCCGATGGCGTGGGACAAGGTCGACTGGAAGGTCTGGACTCACCCCGACGGCGACTGCTTCGCGCGTTGCTGGGTTCGACTGCAAGAAACACGTGAAGCGACCAAGATCGTCGACCAACTGCTCGACGGCATTCCCAGCGGTTCGGTCATGGCCAAGGTGCCACGCATCATCAAGGTGCCAGAGGGCGAAGCGTGGGTCAGCACCGAGAACCCGCTCGGCGAGATGGGCTACTACGTCGTCAGCAAAGGCGACCTCGGACCGTTCCGCGTCAAGATCCGCTCGGCCAGCTTCAACAACATCTCGGTTGTGCCGTGGGTGTTGCGCGGCGTGTACGTGCCCGATGTGATCTCGATCCTCGCCTCGCTGTACTTCATCCTCGGGGATATTGATAGGTGATGTTGCTGGCGGTCGACCTTCCTTATTGGGCGCAGTCGTTGTTGCGCGTCCTTGGTGGCACGGTGGCCGTGCTGCTGCCGGCCGGAACGATCGTCTATCTCTTCCTCTTCAAGATGATGAGCTTCATGCAGAGCCGCCTCGGTCCGATGGAAGCAGGGCCGTACGGCTCGATGCAATTGTTTGCCGAGGTCGGCAAATGGCTGCAGAAAGAAGACATTCAGCCGGAGAAGGCCGACAAGCGGATCTTCAAGATGGCTCCGCTGATCGTGTTGGTCAGCACCTTCTTGCTGGTGGCCGTCGTGCCCTTCGGCCCCGACGCGTACTTCACCAACTTCGACGCCGGCGTGTTCTACATGCTGGCCGTCAGCAGCATCAGCACGCTCGGCATCTTGATCGCCGGATGGTCGAGCGCCAACAAGTACTCGCTGCTCGGAGGCCTTCGCGCCGCTGGTCAGCTGATCGCCTACGAGTTGCCGATGGTGTTGGCCGTACTCGGCGTGGTCATCCAAGCCGAGACCATGAACATGCAAGGCATCGTCGTGCGCCAGAACGCCGGCGAGATGTTCGGCTGGAACGGCCTGGGCAACCCATACATCCTCACGCAGTTCGTCGGCTTCGCGATCTTCATGATCGCGGTTCAGGCCGAGCTCACCCAGACACCATTCGACATGCCGATCGCCGAGTCCGAGCTCGTGTCGGGCTACATGACCGAATACTCCGGCTTCCGGTTCCTGATCTTCTTCATCGCCGAATTCGCCACGGCCGGCGTGTTCTCGCTGATCGCCAGCGTGCTCTTCCTTGGCGGATGGGGCGTGCCGTTCAGCTGGTTCGGCTGGCACAACGTCAATGATGTCGACAACTGGATGAACGTCGCCGGGCCGGTGATCATGCTGACCAAGATGCTGGTTCTGACCTTCCTCATCATGTGGATCCGGTTCAGCTACCCGAGGTTCCGCGAGGATCAACTGCAGCGGTTCGCGTGGAAGGTGCTCATCCCGATTGCAATCCTCAACATCATGGTGACTGCTGTACTGAAGGTGGTGTTCTGATGGCGGGCAAGCCGCAGCTTCCGGGTCTCATGAAGGGCCTCGGTGTCACGTTCAAGACACTGGCTCACACGATGAAGCCGAAGAGCCTTGGTGGGGGTGCCAACACCGTGCAGTATCCGCACGAAAAAGAGGCACCACCTACTCGGTCTCGTGGCGTCATCGCCCTGCGCGAAGACAACTGCACCTCGTGCATGTTGTGCTCGCGTAGTTGTCCCGACTGGTGCATCTACATCGAGGCCCACAAGACGCTGGCCCCACCGCGGCGTGCCGGTGGTGCACCGCGCAAGGTCAACATCGTCGACCGCTTCGACATCGATTATGCGTTGTGCATGTATTGCGGGATCTGCGTCGAGGTATGTCCGTTCGACGCGTTGTTCTGGAGCCCGGAGTACGAATACAGCGAACCGAAGATCGCCGATCTGCTGCACGACAAGACCAAGCTCGGCGAATGGATGGAGACCGTGCCTGAGGCGCCCGAGTTGGAAGCCGGCGCCGACAAGAAGGGCAAGAAGTGATGCTGGGCGCGGCTGATCTCAACGTCGCCCAGAACGTCGGATTCGGGATCATCGCCGCGTTCATGATCGTCTTTGCCCTCAACGTGGTTCGCAGCAGCAATGTGGTGCACGCTGCGCTCTCCTTGGTTGCCGTGATGGCCGGTGCCGCGGCGTTGTACCTGCTGCTGGCAGCCGAGTTCGTCGCTGTCACGCAGGTTCTGGTCTACATCGGCGCCGTGATGATCCTGTTCCTGTTCGGCGTCATGCTGACCCGCGCTCGTGTCGGGAAAGAGACCGATCTCAACAACAAGAGCTGGGCACTGGGTATCCCGGTCGCACTGCTGATGCTCGGCATCATGGCCTACGTGTTGATCAAGGGCTTCGGCGACGATCATCTCGATCCTGCCGCCCAGGTATCCACCGCCGAGCTCAGCGACAGCATCTTCAAGCCGTTCCTGCTTCCCTTCGAGGCGTTGTCGTTCGTACTTCTCGCGGCCGTGATCGGCGCCATCGTCCTAGCCAGGAAGGATTGACGAGTCCTCATGCTTGTGAACGAGTTCCTGTTGCTGGGCGCGGTGCTGTTCTGCATCGGTGTGTATGGCGTGATCGCCCGGAAGAACGCGGTGATGGTGTTGATGTCGATCGAAGTGATGCTCAACTCGGTCAACATCAACCTGTTGGCATTCAGCCAGTTGCACAACAACCTCGACGGCAACGTTTTCGCCCTGTACATCATTGCCGTCGCTGCTGCAGAGGTCGGGGTCGGTCTGGCGATGGTGCTGTTGATCTATCGCAACCGCAAGAGCATCTCACTCGACGAGCTCTCGGATATGAAGGGCTGAGGGAATGCTCGCTGCAGAATCTGCAGGCTGGTTCCTCGAACACGCCTGGTTGATCCCGTTGATCCCGGGCGTCGCCTTCGCGATCATCATCCTGTTCGGCAAGTACGAGGTCAACGGCAAACGCGTCCTGCCGTGGGCAGGTGCCGAAGTAGGCATCGCCAGCATGGTGGCCGCGCTGGTGATTTCGATCGGCACGGCGTATCAATGGATCCATCACGTTCGCGGTGTCGCCGAGGCCGAACCGGTGATCAAGACCTGGACGTGGTGGCA
This sequence comes from Ilumatobacteraceae bacterium, assembly GCA_016650435.1. The sequence goes on along the minus strand of JAENVT010000082.1, from coordinate 13,691 downwards.
GGCCGGCGGGTTGCGTTTCGGGCTGGGCGAGCACATCGACGGCTTGGCGGTGATGATGCTGCTGCTCGTCGCGTTCATCTCCACATTGGTGCAGATCTATTCACTCGAGTACGTGCGCGGCGATCGTCGCTACACCCACTTCTTCGCCTCGATCACGCTGTTCAGCGCCGGTATGTTGACCATGGTCCTCGCCGAGAACATGGTGCAACTGATCCTCGGCTGGGAAATCATGGGTCTGTGCTCGTTCTTGCTCATCGGGCACTGGTGGGAGGAACGAGCCAACAGCGAGGCCGCCTTGAAGGCGTTCCTCACGGTGCGCGTCGGCGACGTCGGCATGCTCGTGGGCACCGCCATCATGTTCGGTGCATCCGGCACGTTCACGATCAGCGGACTGCACGAGTGGGCCAACAATCCGGCGACGGGTCACACGGTGTTGCTGTGGGCAGCGGTCGCGTTGTTCGTCGCCTGCATCGGCAAGAGCGGCCAGTTCCCGTTGCACACCTGGCTGCCCGATGCGATGGCAGGCCCAACGCCCGTCAGCTCGCTGTTGCATTCGTCGACGATGGTCGTTGCTGGTGTGTTCCTCGTTGCCCGGTTGTACCCGGTGTTCCACGCCGGGTTGATGATCAACGTCGCCGGTCAACACTTCAATCTGATCGCCGTGATCGGTGGCATCACAATCTTGATTGCAGCCGGACTGGCATTTGTGCAGAACGACATCAAGAAGGTGTTGGCCTACTCGACCGTCAGCCAACTCGGGTACATGATGATGGGGCTCGGTGTCGGTGCATGGGTGCCGGCGGTGTTCCACATCTTCACCCACGCCTTTTTCAAATGCTGCCTTTTCTTGTGTGCTGGTTCCGTTTCTCACACCGGCAGCCACCACAGCTTCGACATGAAGAAAGACATGGGTGGTTTGGCGCGCAAGATGCCGATCACATTCGTCACGTGGATCGTGTCGACGGCCGCGTTGTGCGGTGTGCCGTTCTTCAGTGGCTTCTTCTCCAAAGACGAGATCATCGACTCGGCCGGTCACTTCCACTACGGGGTGTTCATGATCGTCGGTTTGATCGGAGCGTTCATGACCACGGCCTACATGACCCGCGCCACGTACCTCACGTTCTTCGGCGAACCACGCGGCGCGGCGGCTCATTTCGTGCACGGTGACGATCATCACGACGCTCATGCAGTGACTCACGCAGACGCCCACGACGGGCATGCTCCCGACCCCGTTCATGCTGCCCCGCTGCCGTTCGCCAAGACCGATTCACCGGGCCTCATCGTCGTGCCGTTGATGATTCTCGGTTTTCTCGCCGTGGTCTCTGGATACCTCAATGCCGCACCGTTCAAGATCCACCTGTTCGAGCGGTGGATGGAGTCGTCGATCGGTGTTGCCCTTCCGGAGGGGCCAACGTTCGAATGGGTCAAGGCGTTGCCGTCGATCGCTCTCGTTGCCGCAGGCTTCGCCGTCAGCTTGGCGATCTGCAAGCAGGTGTTCGGCACTGCTGCCTCGCCACTGAAGGGGCTCACCCGCCGCAACCCGGTACTCGGTGCGGGTCATCGCTTCTTGGTCAACAAGTACTACCTCGACTACTTATATGAGAAGGTCATCGTCTACGGGATTGCTCACCCGATTGCGGCGGCTGCCTACTGGACCAACCAGCATGTGCTCGACGGCATCGTCAACGCGTTCGGCATCGGCGGTCGTAGGACCGGCGAATGGGTCTACAAGAACATCGACCAGCGATTGGTCGACGGTGTCGTCAACGGCAGTGGCACGGTTGCCCGAGGCACGGGTGGTGCGCTGCAGCCGGTGCAATCAGGCAAGGTCAGTCTGTATGGAGCGCTGCTGTTTGGCAGCGCGGCAGTCGGTGCGCTCGTACTCGTACTCGTCAACAGCTAGAGGAACCCATGGAAGTACTCCAAAACCAACAATGGCTGCTGAGCCTCGGCACGTTCTTGCCGCTTGCCGGCGTGCTGGTGATGCTGTTCATCCCGAAGCGGGAAGAATCGTGGGTGAAAGGCACCGCCGTCGTGACTGCGGCGGCCACGTTGCTTGTCGGCATCTACACGCTGACGAAGTTCGACTATGGCCAAAGCGCCAAGCAGCAGTTCTTCACCACCAACGACTGGATCAAGCCGATCAAGGCGACCTACACCGTCGGCCTCGACGGCATCAGCTTGCCGCTCTACCTGCTGTCGATGGTCATCACCTTGCTGGTGATGGTCTACTCCTGGGACCACGTTCCTGCCCCCGGGAACGCCAAGGCTTTCTTCATCCTGATGCTGGTCCTGCAGACCGGCATGGCGGGAACGTTCGTGGCGCAGGACCTCATCTTGTTCTTCGTCTTCTTCGAACTGGTGCTGCTGCCGATGTACTTCATGATCGGGGTCTGGGGTGGCGAGAATCGGCAGTACGCATCGCTGAAGTTCTTCCTCTACACCATGTTCGGTTCGGCGCTGATGCTGGTGTCGTTCATCGCCTTGTTCGTCATCACCAAGAACAACAGCGCGACTCCAGAACTGGCCAGCTTCAAATTCCAGTGGTTCCTCCAGAACGGTGGCGGCATCGCCAAGAACACGGCCATCTGGATCTTTGCGGGCATGTTCATCGGGTTCGCGGTCAAGGTCCCGATGTTCCCGTTCCACACCTGGCTGCCCGACGCCCATACCGAGGCACCCACTCAAGGTTCTGTCATCCTCGCCGCGATCCTGCTGAAACTCGGCACCTACGGGTTTGTACGTATTGCCCTGCCATTCCTCCCTCAAGCAGCGGTGAAATGGGCTCCCGTCATCGGGATCCTGGCGGTGATCGGCATCATCTACGGCGCGCTCGGCTGCTTGGCGCAAACCGACATGAAGCGGCTGATCGCGTTTTCGTCGGTGGCACACATGGGTTTCGTCATGCTCGGTATCTCCACACTCACGACGCTGGGGATCGACGCAGCGATCTTCGGCATGGTCGCCCATGGGTTGATCACCGGCATGTTGTTCTTCCTCGCCGGGTCGGTGAAGGAGCGCTACCACACCCTGCAGATCAGCCGGCTCAGCGGCATGCTGAAACAGATGCCGCGGCTCGGATGGATCCTCGGATTCTGCGCCATGGCATCGCTCGGCCTGCCGGGCCTTGCCGGCTTCTGGGGCGAATTCCCGGCGATCCTCAGTGCCTATAGCCCGGCGGGTGGCCTCAGTCTCGCCCTTTTCCGCACGTTGATGGTTGTTGCCGCGGTCGGCACTGTCCTGGCTGCCAGCTACCTGCTGTGGCTGTATCAACGAACTGCGTTCGGCGAGCCGAAGGCCGAGTTCATGGGCCATGGCGGTCACGCCCACGCCGCGGGGGCGGCGGCCAACGACGAGCACCACGACGACATCCACGACGTCACCATCTTCGAGTGGATCGCGTGGGTACCGATGCTGATCGCGATCGTGGTGTTCGGTGTCTATCCGCAGTTGATGTTCAAGATCATCGATCCTGCCGTCGACCAACTCACCGCGGTGTTCAGGAAGTAACGAATGCTTTCGTCGTTGCTCGCCGCGGGCGGCTTCGTGTCGCCGAAGGTCGACTATCACGCGCTCGCGCCAGAGTTCGTGTTGGGCGCCGGGATCTGCCTGGTGTTGATGGTCGACTTGTTCGTCGCCGAGAGCAAGAAATGGATCCTGGCCACGCTCTCCGGTTTCGTCCTGCTGGGCGCACTGCTGCCGGTTGTGACGCTGGGTGTGATCGGCAGCGACGTCAGGTCGATGTTCGACGACCGTTACGTGATCGACAACTTCAGCCTGGTGTTGAAGGCGCTGTTCTTGCTCACCGGCTACGTCGTCGTGCTGCTCTCGACCCATGAGATCGAAGAGGGCGGCTATCACCAAGGCGAGTACTACGTGATGTTGCTCAGCAGCATCCTGGGCATGGTGATGATGTCGTCGGCGCGCGACCTGATCAGTGTCTTCATCGCCCTCGAGTTCCTGTCGATCCCTGCCTACATGATGGCCGCATGGCGCAAGCGCGATCGTAAGAGCAACGAGGCAGGCGTCAAGTACTTCCTGCTCGGCGTGTTCGCCAGCGCCGTGATGCTGTATGGCATGAGCCTGCTGTACGGCGCGACTGGCAGCACCAAGCTCACGGCGATCGGCCAGGTGGTCACGGGCAAGGGCAAGCTCGGTGGCATCGAGGTGATGGGCGTGGTGTTCGTCATCGTCGGCTTCGCGTTCAAGGTCAGCGCCGTCCCGTTCCACACCTGGGCGCCCGACACCTACGAAGGCGCGCCGACCCCGGTCACGGCGTTCCTCAGCGTTGGCTCGAAGGCCGCCGGTTTCGTGGCGCTGGTGCTGATGGTCTACCTCGCCTTCCCGCACGCCACCGATGTGTACCGCCCGTTCATCTGGGTGCTGTCGGCGGTGACCATGACGGTCGGCAACGTGCTGGCGTTACGTCAAACCAACATCGTTCGGCTGCTCGCGTACTCCAGCATCAGCCAAGGCGGATTCATCCTGATGCCGTTGGTCGTCGCCGGTTCGGCTCGTTCTGCGGAAACGTCGCTGCGGGCGATCGTCGTCTATCTCATCATCTACGCGGCCACCAACCTGGGCGCATTTGCCGTTGTCATCGCTGTCAGCCGCAAGACGCGCAGCGGCGAGGTCTCCAGCTTCGGTGGCCTGTTCGGCTACGCGCCCGGGCTGGCTGTGCTGATGACAGCGTTCCTCGCATCACTGGCTGGCATCCCGCCGCTCGGCGGCTGGTATGCGAAGTTCGGCGTGTTCAACGCGGTGCTGACGGCACGCAGTGGGTGGGGTTACAGCATCGCCGTGATCGGCGCGGTCAACGCCGTGATCGCGACCGCGTACTACGTCACGATCATGCGCGAGATGTGGATGAAGCCGGCCCCCGATGGCGACGTCGCACCGGTGCGAGTTCCGGGTTCGATCAAGGCCGCCCTGGCCATCACCGGAGTCGCCACGCTGGTGTTCGGCGTGATCCCCGGGGTGATCGGCTCTGGCGGCATCACCGAGCTTGCCGGTGCCTTCGGCCTCTGACGAGGTTCGAGCGGCGATCGTCGCTGCCGGCGGGGCCATTCGTTTCGACGAATTCATGCGCATCGCCCTGTACGGCGATCACGGCTTCTACGCGACCGGAGGCCAAGCAGGTCGCCGCGGCGATTTCATCACCTCACCAGAAGTTGGTCCGCTGTTCGGCACCGTGCTGGCGAGGTGGATCGAAGCCGAGTATCACCGCATCGGCGAGCCCTCCGACTTCACGATCGTCGAGTGCGGCGCGGGCCCCGGCACGCTGGCGCGCTCGGTGCTGGCCGTGGCGCCGCAATGGCGCGATCGGTACGTCGCGGTGGAGATTTCGGATTCGCAACGCCGACAGCATCCTGATGGTGTCCGTTCGCTGCCGAAGCTGGCAGAGCTCAATCGGGTTGGCCCCATCAACGGCGTGGTGATTGCCAACGAGTTGCTCGACAACCTTCCGTTTCGGCTTGCTGTGTTCGATGGCCGCTGGCGTGAGATTGCGGTGTCGCTCGGGCGGGACTCCGAGTTCGTCGAGTCGACAATGAAGGTTGGCGACGAGTGGAGATGGCTCCCGATCGCCGCCCCCCACGGCGCACGGCTACCCGTTCAGGACGAGGCAGCCGCCTGGGTCTCGACAGCTCAGAGTCTGCTCCGTCAAGGAAGCGTCAAGGTCTTCGACTACTGCACGCCGGTGACCGCAGACCTGGCGGGACGACCGTGGAGGGAATGGCTGCGCACGTATCGGGCACAGGAGCGCGGTGAGCATTACCTTCGTCTCGCAGGCGAACAGGACATCACTGCGCAGGTGTGCATCGATCAGCTACCCACTCCATGGGGGATCGAGACCCAGGTCAGCTTCCTGAAGCAATTCGGTATCGACGAACTTGTCGAGGATGGCCGGCGGCACTGGGCAGCCGCGGCAGCACGACCCGACCTGGCGGCAATGGCCATGCGCAGCCGGGTGAGCGAAGCCGAGGCGTTGACGGAATCGCCTGGGCTCGGGGCGTTTACTTCGGTCACGTGGCAGTTGCCGGTGGCACACGCGACGAGTGGGGAAATGTCAGACAGCCACTCGACGGGGTGATCGCAGCGCCCACTGTGAGTGAGCCATATGGCTCATCGCTACTGACAGTGGTATTGATTTATCCTCGGTCCAGTACGAGGCGGGCGCACCGAACCAATCGGGACCGCAGTGAGAAGGGCGACAATGAGGCACGTTCGGTCCGGCGGTTCTATCCGCATGCGGCGAAACGGGAAGACACGTTTCGCGTCATTGGTTGCAACGTTCCTGCTGTTGATGGCTGGGGTCATCGTTTCTGCACCCGGTCTGATGAGCGCCAGCGCGACGTCGTCGACGCCTGCCCGCGACGACGACGGCAAGAACAACCACGGCAACAACAACGACGACGGCCACGACGATGGCCAGGACGACGGCCACCACGACCACGACCAGTGTGAGAACGAAGACCATGGCCACAACGACGACGACGGCCAGGACGAGAACGAGAACGAAGACGACGGCCAGGACGAGAACGAGAACGAAGACGAGAATTCGGGCGCCGAGGACCACAGCAACGACGGCGGGCAGCAGGATTCAACCGACGATGGCAACAAGGCCCAGAACAGTTCGGCCACGAACACCGGCTCGAATGGTGATGGCAGCGACGACGGCCACCACGACGGTAGTGACGACGGCAACGACGATGGACACCACGACGGCAATGACGACGGCAACGACGATGGACACCACGACGGCAATGACGACGGCAATGACGACGAACAATGCACCCCGCCGGCGCCACCGACTACCGGCACCATCACAGTTGTCAAGGACGTCACGAATGCGTGGGGCGGCACGCTGGATCCGGTCGACTTCCAGTTGAAGATCGATACCACCAGCGTTCCCCAGGGAGCGCAGCAGATCTTGCCCGCTGGGACCCACGTCATTTCCGAACTGTCGCGCCCGGGTTATACACAGACCGACATCAGCTGCACGGATTCCCTTACCCACGCCGCTGTCGCTGATGTTGCCGGTTCCATCAATCTCGCCGCCGGACAAGACGTCGCCTGCACCGTGTTCAATGCTGACGTGCCTGCCACCTTGACGGTTGTCAAGCACGTGAATCCCGACGTGGTCCCCACGGCAGCTCCGGAATCGTTCCAATTGACGATCGACGACCACGACGTTCCGCAGAATGCTCCCCAGAACGAGAAGGTCGGCGTCCACATCGTGGGTGAAATGGCTGTCGCCGGATATCGCCTGGTCGCCATCAATTGCACGTTCGACGGCACCAATACGGTCGTGGATTACTCAGCCGGCGTGACGTTGGCTCTCGACCAGCACGTGACCTGTGTCGTGACCAATCAGCACGATCCAATCGATCTGGCGATCACCAAAACAGTCAGCGCCACGCCGAAGGTCGCCGGTGGCGCTGCCTTCGACTACACGATCACCTTCGACAACCGTGGCCCTCGTGACGCAACGGCCGCCGACAATGTCACCGTCACCGACCAGCTTCCGGCGGGATTCGTCTTCGTCTCCTTCCCGACCAACTGCTCTTCGGCCCTGCAGACGCTGACCTGCACGATCGCCGCAGCCGACCTGGAGGTGGCTGACCCGCCGGTCGTCCTCACCGTGACCGTCAAGGTCAGCGCCGACACTGCCAGCGGTACGTACACCAACATCGCCTATGTCAACACACCGGGCGATCCGGCGTGCGTCGGCGACAACTGTGTGCCGACATGCGTCTCTGAGACGAACAACGTGGCGTGCGCAACCACCGGCGTCGTGCGGCAGTCCTCCATCTTGGTCACCAAGGTCGACAATGTCGCCACGCCAGTTCATCCAGGTGGGTCGTATGCGTACGACATCACGGTCACCAACGTCGGCCCGTCGTCGTTCCTGCCCAACATGACGATGACCGACGCCTTGCCGGCCGACCTCGTGCTCGACTCGGTCGACGCAGCTAGTCCGTGGACCTGCACGACCGGCAGCACCATCGTTTGCACCTATGGCGCCACGTTGGCACCGGGTGCGAGCGCCGCAGTCATCACGGTCCACGTTCACATCCTCGACACGTCGGTCCTCAATAGCGTCACCAACATCGCTCAGGCAATCGCTGTAGTCGAGCCCGGCAACGTGGTGACCGGCACCGACGACGAGGTCACTCCGATCCTGCACACGGCCGATCTGTCGATCGACAAGTCGGCGTCGACCGTACCCGGCGTCATTGGCAGTACGTTCGACTGGCAGCTCGATGTTGTCAACCGCGGTCCCGACATGGCAACGAATCTGGTGATCAACGATGCGATGCCCTCGCAATTCAGGGTCGAGTCGGCTACCAGCACGACGGCAGGCGTCAACTGCGCCACCACAGCCAGTTCGGTGCAATGCACCGTGGCCACGTTGGCGAACGGAGCTTCGATCAGGATCACGGTTCACGTCACCGTGCTGGGTCCGGCGGGAGCGGCAGTCACCAATACCGCGACCGTCGAAGCAAGCTCGGCCGATCCCAACGTGCCCAACAACACCGACACACTGACAGTCGCAGTCATCGCTGCTGCGAGCTCGCCTCCAGTACCGGCGGCTGCTCCGGTTCCTGCTGCGCCGATCAGTGAGCCACGACTGCCTCGCACCGGCACCGACACGTTCGGCCCTCTCCGCCTCGGAAGCTTGCTGGTCGCCGGCGGTTTCGTGACGCTCGTCATTGCCCGTCGCCGGCGGTCTGCGACCGCTTGACAAGATGTCAGCATGACGCTGCCAGCCCGAGGGACGCGGGCCGGCAGCGTCATCGCTGCGCAAGGTTGATCTGACCTGGTTTCGCTAACGTGCCGTCGGGGGTTACGACATGAGCGACAACCACAACACCATCGACGACCTGATGCTGGAGAACCGCAAGTTCCCACCATCGGCAGAGTTCAAGCATCAGGCACTCGTGGCCGACACCTCGCTGTACGACGACGCCGCCGAGGACTATCAAGGCTTCTGGGCGAGACAAGCCGCCGATCTTCTGACATGGAGCACTGACTGGCAGACGATCTGTGAATGGGAGCTGCCGTTCGCCAAATGGTTCGTCGGCGGCCAACTGAATGCGAGCTACAACTGTCTCGACCGCCATGTCGAGGCGGGTCGCGGCGACAAAGTCGCCTTCCACTGGGAAGGTGAGCCCGGCGATTCGCGGGTGTTGACGTATGCCGACTTGCTCGACGAGGTGCAGCGGTTTGCCAATGCCCTGAAGCAACTCGGCGTGCAGCGTGGCGACCGGATCAACATCTACCTGCCGATGATCCCTGAAGCTGCGATAGCAATGTTGGCCTGCGCGCGCATCGGCGCGGCGCACAGCGTCGTGTTCGGTGGGTTCAGCGCCCAGTCGTTGTCCGACCGCATCAACGACGCCGAAGCCAAGGTGCTGATCACCGCCGACGGCGGGTACCGCCGCGGTGAGGTCTTCCCGCTGAAGCCCGCAGCCGACGACGCGATCGCCACGACGCCGACCATCGAGCACGTCGTCGTTGTTCGTCGCGGCGGCAACGACGTGGACATGAAGGCAGGTCGCGACCACTGGTATCACGATCTGATTGCCGCGGCGGATCCCGTGTGCGCGGCGGAGCCAATGGACGCAGAGCAGCTCCTGTTCTTGCTGTACACCAGCGGCACGACGGGTCAACCGAAAGGGATCATGCACTCGACCGGTGGCTACCTCACACAGGTCGCGTTCACCCACAAGTACGTGTTCGACCTGCACCCCGAAACCGATGTGTTCTGGTGCACAGCCGACGTCGGCTGGGTCACAGGGCACAGCTACATCGTGTACGGCCCGCTCGCCAACGGTGCAACCAGCGTGATGTATGAAGGTGTCCCCAACTATCCGGCCAACGACCGGCTCTGGGCGATCATCGAGAAATACAAGGTCACCAAGTTCTACACAGCGCCGACCGCGATCCGCACCTTCATGAAATGGGGAGCAGCCGAGCCGGCCAAACACGATCTGTCGTCGCTGCGGCTCCTGGGATCCGTCGGCGAGCCGATCAACCCCGAAGCGTGGATGTGGTACCGCGAGAACATTGGTGGCGGCACGTGCCCTGTGGTCGATACCTGGTGGCAGACCGAAACCGGCGGAATCATGATCAGCCCGTTGCCCGGAGCCACCACCACCAAACCGGGCTCGGCGACGTTCCCTCTTCCCGGCATCGGTGCCGAGGTTGTCGACGACGCCGGCCGGCGCATCGAACAAGGTGGCGGGTACCTGACCCTGACCCAGCCCTGGCCGGGCATGCTGCGCGGTATATGGGGCGATCCGCAGCGGTACTTCGACACCTATTGGAGCCGGTTCGAAGGTCGCTACTTCGCGGGCGATGGTTGCAAGCTCGACGATGAAGGCTATTTCTGGTTGTTGGGTCGTGTCGACGATGTCATGAACGTCAGTGGGCACCGTATTTCGACGACCGAGGTCGAGTCAGCTTTGGTGTCGCATCCCGCGGTGGCCGAGGCAGCGGTCGTGGGGGCGCTCGACGACACCACCGGCCAGGCGATCATCGCCTACGTCACGTTGCGTGGCGACAGCGATGTCTCCGCCACGGACCTGCGGAATCACGTGGCTACAGAGATCGGCGCCATTGCCAAGCCGAAGACGATCTATTTCACAGCGGATCTACCCAAGACCCGCAGCGGCAAGATCATGCGCCGGCTGCTTCGAGATGTTGCCGAAGGCCGCAACCTCGGCGACACCACAACGCTGGCCGATGCATCGATCGTCGGCGAGCTGCAGCGCCGCGCAACCGAGGTGGCCGGCGACGACTAGCGACAGCTCCCAAGCCATTTCACCCTTAAGCCGGTGGACGCAGCTGCCGATACAGGGAAGGTGACGGACGAGGAGCAGGCGAGTCAGCCCGGTGCGGTAGCTACGCGCTCCGACGAGGGGTCAGCGGCTTCCGCGGCCGAGCAAGTCTTTTCCCCTAATGACTTCAAGCTCAATCTTGGAGCGCGCGTGACGCCGGAGGAACAGCCTCTTCCCAATCTCGACAACCCAGCGATTCGCCAGCTGACCTGGGAACACGTTGTACCCGACCGGCCGGCGTCGTCCACGCCGAGTGCGACAACCGTCCCGTTGCCGCCGCCGAGTCGGGTCCTTCCGCCCTTGCCGCCTGCACCGGCAACAATGCAACCTCCTGGTCAGGTCGCTGCGCCCCTGCTGATCGACGAGCCGCACGACATCGAACTCGAGGTATTCGAAGATTCGGTTGACGAGGAGCTGGCCGTCGAGGATCAGCTGGCGGTCGACGATGACACCGATGACGATCTCGTTGTCGGCGACCATGCACTTGGTGATGACGTTTATCTCGACGCTGACCTCGACGAGGATCTCGCCGGCGGTCTCGGCGATCTGGAGATCGACGATCCAGCCGACGATGTCGCCACCCCAGCCGTCGCATCGCCACAACCGGCGGTCGAAATGCCGAAGCCGGTCGTCGCCGAGGTCGAGGTCAACCGGCTCGCCTCCGTTCCAGACCTCATCGACGACGATTCGCCGATCGAGCTACCCCCGATCACACCCTCTGGCCCGGTCGTCGCCTCGCCACAAAGCGTGTACTCGCCGGTGCTCGCCGAAACCCTGTACGTACCCCCGCCGCAGCGCCCCGCGACGATGGGCGTGCCTGTCACCGTCGCAGATCGCAAGCCGCCGCGTCGCAAGCACAGCCGTAAGCAGAAGCGGCATCTCCTCAGAACGTTCATGACGTTGGTGGTGCTCTTCGGTCTCCTGGCTGGCGGGGCCTTCGCCGCCAAGAAGTACCTACTCCATCAACCGACGTGGTCCGCCGAATTGAAGCCGCTGGCTGACGGTGTCGCGACTCAGCGCGGACTGCAGTTCAAGCTGTCGGTAGAAGTCACCGAGCTGCCGGTCGCCGAGTACGCCACGCGTCTCGCAAGCGCGGCCATCGACGGCACCACCGACCATGCGCCTGCGTGGCGGGCCCTCGGGCTGCTCAATGGCGAGCTCGACCTCGAGGTCATTGGACGCCAGGCCCTCAACGACTCGCCGGCGTTCTACGACCCTGCGACCAAGACCATCATCGTTTCCGACGATCTGAAGTCGTTCGAGCACCTCTACCGCTTCGCCCTGCGCCGTTCGTTGGCGACGGCGTTGCTCGACCAGCAATTCGACTGGAGTTCTCGGCTGGCGGTGACCTCGCCCGCCGGCGCGCTGGGTCTGCGCGCAACGATCGACGGTGACGCGCTCGCCGTGGCCAACGCCCTTGCCGTGAACGACGCGCCTGATCAGCTGGCACCCGAGTTCTTCGCCTTCGTGCAAGGTCATGGCAGCACAATTTCACCATCGCAGTACGCGGCGACCATCACCGGTCGGCCTGGTGTGACGATGCGCCCGACGATGGCGTCGCTGGCAAATGATCCGGAGGGTCTGGCCACGCTCGAGCAAGCGACGCCGAGCAACGATGCCGTGCTCGATGCGGCCCGCCTCGCGCCGGCGATCGAGTCACCGCCCGGGACACAGGGGATGATGTTCTGGTACTACGTGCTTGCCAGCCGGATCGACGACGGCCAGGCGTGGGCCGCGGTTGCTCGTTGGACCGGCGACTCGTTGACAAATTCGACGGCTTCACCGAGTCCATGTGTTGACGGTACGTTCAGCGCCGCCGACGCCGATGGCGCCGCTGTGGTTCTGGCCGCCTTCCAGACATGGGCTGCTACAGCGCCCGTGGAATCGACGACCACCGTCACACCGGCCGATGGCACCCAAATCGCCATTCATGCCTGTGATCCGGGCGCTGTTCTCACGGCTGCATTGCCGGCGAGAGTCCCTGTGGTATTCGGTGGTGCCGGCATTGAGCGGGCGCTGGTGCAATCGGCCGTCAGCGCCGCCCCGCACGGCACGGTCGACGCGGTGTGCATGGTGGTCGCCGCCCGCGCCCGCGGCGTGGTCTTCGCCTCGCCGGCCGATGATGCACCGGTACTTGCGGTCGACTGGCAACCGCCCTACATCACCGCGAACGCCGACCTGGCCGCTAGTTGTCTCCGCCCAGGCGGTTGAGCCTCTAGTCGCGGAAGTTCTGGAACTGCAGCGGGATGCCGAGGTCGGCGGCCTTCAGCGTGGCGATGATGTTCTGCAGGTCGTCGCGCTTCTTGCCGGTCACCCGCACCGTGTCGCCCTGAGTCTGGCTGCTGATGCCTTTCGGTCCCTTTTCCTTGATCATCTTGTTGATTTCTCGGGCCTTTTCGGACGAAATGCCGACCGCGATGGTCAGCACCTGGCGCACGCTGTTGTGGGTGGCTTCTTCGATCTTGCCGTAGTCGAGACCTTTCAGCGACACTCCACGCTTGACCAACTTCTCTTCGATGACAGTTCTTAGTGCCGTCAAACGGTCCTCGCTGGATGTGCGTAGGGTCAGCACGAGATCGGTCTGGTCGATCGATGAGTCAGTGTTCTTGAAGTCGTAGCGCGTCGCGATCTCGCGCTGGGCCTGGTCGATGGCATTGCGCATTTCCTGCCGGTCGACCTCGGAGACAACATCAAAACTGGGCATGTCGTGAGACTAGTTGCGCCGCTAACCTCATTTTCCTCAGATGGGTCGGTACCCGAGTGGCCAAAGGGGGTTGACTGTAAATCAACTGGCATAGTCCTACGGAGGTTCGAATCCTTCCCGGCCCACCACCTGAGTCGCCAGGT
>JAENVT010000081.1 GCA_016650435.1 Ilumatobacteraceae bacterium | reverse complement strand
CTGATCGATCAACACCGCCGCCTCGCGAGCGGCGCGATGTTCGCGACCGACAGCATCGAACCAGTTCTGGCGTTCGTAGCTGTAGATGTCGTGTGGCGACTCGCCGTGCTGTGCGGACGCGAACCAGTTCGGCCGCTCCCAGCCGAGCTTCTCGCCGAAGCACGCCCCCGCCTCGAGCAATCGGGAATACAGCGGCGAGGTGCGACACGGGCGGCCGCTGTCGTGTTCTTCGTACGGCCACGCCATGGTGTAGTGCTTGCCGTAGGCCTCGATCGTGCGCGTCCGCACCCAATCGGTGTCTTGGTGCGGCCGGCCGAATCGGCGGATGTCGACGACCCATAAGTCGTACGGCGCAACCCCAGCATGGACCCACTCGGCCAGAGCCATCCCAGCGCCTCCACCGGCTGCGATTCCAAACGCGTTGAACCCGGCGCCGACGAAGAAGTTCTTCAACTCCGGAGCCTCGCCGAGGATGAAGTTGCCGTCGGGGGTGAAGCTCTCCGGCCCATTGATCAGCTCGTTGATGCCGGCGGTTTGCAGCGCCGGCACGCGGCCCATCGCCAGCTCCATCGTCGGAGCGAAATGGTCGAAGTCGGACTCCAACAACTTGAAGTTGAAGTCGTGAGGGATCCCGTCGGTGGCCCACGGGATCGGGTTGGGCTCGTAGCCGCCCATCACCAGCCCGCCAACCTCTTCCTTGTAATAGGTCAGGCGGTCTGGATCGCGAAGTGTCGGCAGGTCCCTCGGCACAGGTGGATCGAACGGCGTGGTGACGACGTACTGATGTTGCACGGAGACCAGCGGAACATTGACGCCGACCGTCGCGGCGAGCGTCCGCGTCCATTGACCCGCGCAACACACCACGACACCGCACTCGATTCGTCCATTCGACGTGACGACGGCCTTGATCACACCATCCACTACCTCGATCGACAGCACGTCGGTGTCTTCGCAGATCGTCGCGCCTGCCTGTCGAGCGCCGCGCGCCAACGCCATGGTGATGTCGGTCGGGTTGGCCTGGCCATCGGTCGGGAGAAAGGCCGCGCCGATCACGTCGTCGACCGTCATCAGCGGCCACAGCTCCTGCGCTTCGCTGGGCGACAGGAGATGCATCTCCAGACCGAACGATTTTGCCGTAGTCGCTTGCCGCTTGACCTCGTTCCACCGCTCCTCGTTGCACGCCAGCCGCAAGCCGCCGTTCATCTTCCATCCGGTGGCCTGACCTGTCTCGTCCTCCAGCCGTTTGTAGAGATCGACCGAGTACCCGAGCAACTGGGTGATGTTGGCGCTGCTGCGCAACTGTCCGACGAGACCAGCCGCATGAAAAGTCGAACCGGAGGTCAGCTTGTGCCGCTCGACGAGCACCGTGTCGGTCCACCCCAACTTGGCGAGGTGGTAGGCCGTCGAGCAACCGACGATGCCACCGCCGATGATCACGGCCCGAGCCGATGTTGGTTGCTCCGACACGTGCCGTGCCCCTTCCGGTATGGCGACACGGTATGACTAGCATCGGCGACGTGGGGGAAACCAACTCGTCGATCACCGTGCGCGGTCTGTGGAAGGTCTACGGCCCGAAACCCGAACGAATCGTTGGTTCCGAACTCGCCGATCTGCCGCGCAGACAGCTCGAGGCGCAGACCGGGAACGTCGTGGCGATGCGCGACATCGACATGGACGTCGTGCCCGGCGAGGTCTTCGTCGTGATGGGACTGTCGGGCAGCGGCAAGTCGACGTTGATCCGCTGCCTCACCCGGCTGATCGAGCCGACCGTCGGCACGGTGCGAATCGGCGACGTCGACGTGACCAGGGCCAATCGCGACACGCTGCTCGACGTGCGCCGCAACAAGGTGTCGATGGTCTTCCAACACTTCGGCTTGCTGCCGCACCGAACCCTGACCGACAACGTGGCGTTTGGTCTCGAGGTGCGCGGCGTCGACAAGACGGCACGGCGTCGCAAGGCCAACGAGACACTCGAACTGGTCGGGTTGGCGGAGATGGGCAGCTACCGCCCGCATCAGCTCAGCGGCGGGCAACAGCAACGTGTCGGTCTCGCCAGAGCACTGGCTACCGATCCCGACATCCTCCTGTTCGACGAGCCGTTCTCGGCGCTCGATCCGTTGATCCGCCGCGATATGCAAGACGAGGTCGTTCGCTTGCGGCGCGAGGTCAACAAGACGATGGTCTTCATCACCCACGACCTGTCCGAGGCACTGCGTCTTGGTGACCGCATCGCCATCATGCGCGACGGTCGCTTCGTGCAGGTCGGCACTCCAGAGGCCGTTGTGGTCGAGCCCGCCGACGAGTACGTCGGCAACTTCGTCCGCGATGTGCCGCGGTCGTTCGTCGTGCCTGTTGAACATGTCATGCGCGATGTGAACGGCGACCAGTTCTGCGGATCGGTCAGGCTCGGCACCAAGGTCCGAGATGTCGTCAAACTCGTCGCTTACTCCGAACACCCCGTTCAGGTGGTCGATGACGCCGGCAAGGAAGTCGGCTGCGTTGACCGCGTGCATGTGCTGGCATTGATCGCAGGCGCCGACGAATGACCCAGGCTGCGCCGACCCTGCCGGCAACTACTACGGCGATCTCTCGGCGCACACTGAACGCGCTGATCGCCGCCGGCGGCTTCATCCTCGCCGTGGTCATCTACAAGGTCACGCGCCGGCAGGACGTGCCCACATGGCTCGACCTGCACGTCCAGCGCCACGCGCAAGACGTGTACCACTGGATCACCCAGAACACCGGCCGCAATGGGGCGCTTGACGCAGTCAAGTCGATCGGCACAGGCATCACGTGGTGCGTCAAGCGGGCGCTGTCGCTGCTCCGCGTCTTGCACTGGACCGGTGTCATCGCATTGGTCTTCGTGATCGGATACATGCGTGCCGGCCTGCGCACAGCGGTCGTTGCCGCTGTGTCGATGTTCGCCGTCGGATTGTGCGGCTTCTGGGATCTGACGATGATCACCTTGGCGATCATGATCGTCGGCGTCAGCGTGGCCATGTTGATCGGCGTGCCGCTGGGCATTTGGTCCGGTCTCTCGGATCGCGCCGAGCGACGTCTGCGCCCGATACTCGATACCGCGCAGGTGATGCCCGCCTACGTGTACCTGATCCCGGCCGTTGCCCTCTTCGGCATTCGCATCCCTGGCGCGGTGGTGGCAACTGTGATCTACGCGGTTCCGCCGGCAGTGCGACTGACCAGTCTCGGTCTGCGTCAAGTGCCCGTCGTGTCGAGCGAGGTTGGCCGGTCGTTCGGCTCAACCGGTACACAGTTGCTCGCCAAGGTGCAGCTTCCACTGGCTCGCCGGACGGTGCTGCTCGGCCTCAATCAGGTGATCATGATGGCCTTCGGCATCGTCGTAATCGCCTCGCAGGTCGGCACCGGAGATGTCGGTGGCCAGGTGCTCGCCGGCCTGCAGAAGCTCAACGCCAAGCTGGCGTTCTCCGCAGGCTTCTGCATCGTGTTCGCGGCGATCGCCCTCGATCGCATCACCACGGGCGAACGATCACTGAGGCATGGTCGCCCGGTCACGGTGTGGATCGTCGACCGCCGCAGGCTGTGGGCCG
>JAENVT010000080.1 GCA_016650435.1 Ilumatobacteraceae bacterium | reverse complement strand
TACACGGCCCAGCTGCCTCGTCCGCTGGCCTTGGCTTCGTACAGTGCGATGTCCGCAGCGTCGAGGAGATCAACATCGCTATGCAGATCGGTTGTGGTCGCAATTCCGACGCTCGCAGCAACTGCGAGCAGCAATCCGTCGAGCAGGAACGGCTCGGCGAACGCATCGCACAGGCGCGCTGCGAGTACATGCGCCGCTTCCTCGTCCACGATGCTCGCTATCACGACGAACTCGTCTCCGCCCAGCCTTGCAACCGTGTCGTCGATCCGCGCCGCCTGGCGGAGCCTGCGGGCTGCCTCGACGAGGAAGAGGTCACCTGTGGCATGTCCGTAGGTGTCGTTGACCGCTTTGAAATGATCGACGTCGACGAAGAACGCGGCGAGTACTTCGTCACGGCGACGTGCCGACGCACGCGCCTGCACCATCCGGTCTTCTAGCATCGCTCGATTCGGAAGACCGGTCAGCGCATCGTGTGTCGCCTGGTGGGCGAGACGCTCGGTGGCCGATACCCAGTCGGTCACGTCTCGCGTGTTGATGACGTAGCCGAGAACTGCGGAATCTTCCAGCCGGTTCGTGATGGTCGCTTCGACCCAACGCCACGTGCCGTTGGCATGCGCGTAACGGAACTGCGCTGTCGCGCTGCCTCCTGGAGTGGCTTCTAGCGCCTCCACGAGGGAGACCACCTTGAGTAGGTCGTCGGGGTGGATGCGATCCTGCATCGGTTGACCGATTCGCTCGGCCGGGTCGAAGCCGAGCACGGTGAGATAGGCCGGTGATGCGTAGATCAGTCGGCCTTCGGAGTCGGCGATGGAGATGAGGTCGCTGCCGTGTTCGACGAGTGCTGCGAAGCGGGCCTCGGAAGCCGCGAGTGTGGCGGCGACTGAGCGACGGTCGGTGATGTCGAGGATCTGGCTGACGAAGTGAGCCAGTTTTCCATCCGCGTCGCGGGCGACGGCAACGTTCACCTCGACCCAGACGATATTGCCCAGGCGATGTACGTAGCGCTTTACGATGCTGAAGCGATCGAGCGTTCCAGCGACACAGCGTTCGATCTCATCGCTGTCCATTCCGACATCATCGATGTAGGTGATCGCCTGGAAGTTGGTGCCGAGAAGCACGTCGGCGGGGTAGCCGACGATGCTGCACAGCGCGGGGTTGACGCGCAAGAAGTGACCGTCGGCGGCGACCAGTGACATACCAATCGGAGCAGCCTCAAAGATGAGACGGAATTGCTCTTCGCTGGCACGCAGGCGATCCTCAGCGGCATGCTCGCTTGGTCGCCACTCGAGCTGAGTGCCTCTTGCAGATCGGATCAACTTATTCAGCAGCAACCGCCAATGCTTTCTGGCGGGCGCGGCGGGTGGTGCCGGTATGCCGCCCGCACGAAGATCCATCTATTGAGTAAACGACATGAATTGGCGGTTGGTACGCGCGCGCACAGTTTGTTTGGGCTGATCGTCCGCTTTGGACGCTCAACGATGGATCTGCCGGGTGAACCAGAGCAAATGCAGACAATGCACCGAAATTTGGACGGACGACTAGCGCGCTCGAAGGTAGCGGGTGAACAAGAAGCCGTCCTCTTCGAGGACGTGAGCGAGTCGCATTTTGCGGAATAACTGTGGTGAGCCACTGGTGACCCGCGCACCATCTCCGCCGGCAAGCTGTGGTGAGATCGTCAGGTTCAACTCGTCGATCACATCAGCGGCCGACAACGCACCGTTCAACTGCGCGCCGCCTTCGGCTTGCACGAAGTTGGCGTCGAGTTGGGCGAGTGCGCCGGCAAAGTCGACGTCGCCTGTTCCGGCGCGTACAGAATCGATCGACGTCGGCGGCGCGTCCTCGGGAAGTATCAGGAAACCGGCGCCGCTCGTGAACAGCGGCGTACTCGCATCCACATCGCCGCGCCGGCTGACCACGCCCACTCGTTGGCCGCGTTTGCGGGGTGGGCCGTAGCCCTCGATGCGCACCGTTGCCGCACCGACGATCAAGACGTCGGCTATGTCGCGCAGCGTCAACAACACCTCTTGATCGGTCTTGCTCGACAGGCTGCGAGAGTTGCTGTCGACGACCGTCGACCCATCGATGCTCGCCACCATGCATACGCCGAGCCACGGTCGCCCGTCTGGGCGAGGGCGCTCGACGTCGTACGCCTCGCGCACGGTCACATGATCCGTCGGGTGTTCGAACAGCCGGCGCATCGCCGCGATGATAGGCCGAGAGGTCAGCCGCGCAGATACGGCAAGACGATCGCCTCGAGCATCGGCGTGAACCAGTCGGCGGCAACGGTCGTGAGGTGGTTGATGTCGCGGAACAGCAAGATGTCGCCGATGATCAGCGGGCAGTCCGTTGCGGTGCACAGCCAGTCGGACGTGTCGACGAAGCGCGCCCCGTTCTGCTCGGCGACAGTTCGCTCGGCTTCTAGCTTTCCGGTCTCGACTGCTTTGATTCTGTGGTTGATGCACGAGCCGACATCGTTGAGATGAGCCGACAAACAGGTGGCAGGATCTTCGCTGGAATCCGGGTTGTCGCCCAGCACCAGCAGTCGGGGAGTGAGCCCTTTCAGGCGAGTGACGGTGCTGTCGAATCCCGTGCGCCACTCGGCGTCGGTGTTCGGATAGTGCCGCGAACCCGTCAGGATCACGAGGTCGGGATGCTCGTTGGCAATGAACTGCACCGCCTTGTCGCGCCAGATGGGACAGGTACGTGCCAGCGTCGCCGTTGGGATCGACACCGATGCTGCAGGGCACCCCCCTTTGGCGAGCACGATCAGTTCGAGTCCATCGCGATCGGCGATTGTTCGCAGCGGCGGAAACCATTGGGCGGCGTGCGAATCACCGAGCAGCACGATCTTGACCGACGAAGATGTCTTGCCGTAGCGACATGCGTTCAACGTGTCGTCGACCCCGATGGCGACGCACCCATCGCCGTAGACAGCTGGACGATCATCGAACAACTTGGTCAGTGAAGGCCTCATGTTGCTCGGCACCGCCGACGTCGCGAGGCCCTGCGCGAGCACAACTTGATTGGCCGCAACGAGGGTTGCCAGATCATTGCCGACCAGCTCGTTCGGGAGTGTCACTGCGGCCGGCGCACCTGCCGATCCCGACGGTTTCGTGGTCGTCGGCGCATCGAGCGCCAAGACCGGCGCTGCAGCGACCGTGCCGGTGGCGAGTCGTCGCGGCACGGCCAGCGATATCGCTCCGACCAGCGCGACGGTCGCGCACAGCGAGGCGCCGAGGATCAGTCCTCTGTTGGGTCGTGACGTGACCCAGGTGGAGTGTCGAACGGGATCTTCGACAAGTCGTAGCGATGCAGCGGCGAGCGCCACGGCGACGCCTATCGCGATGAGCCGCTGGCCGAGCGACAACGGTCCCCATTTCGCTTCCGCGAGTACCAAGGCCGGCCAGTGCCAGAGATAAATCGCGTAGGAACGCCGGCCGATCCATTGCAACGATCGATGACGGAGGATCGCGACAGGTGCGAAATCTGCTGCGCCAGTGCCGCCACCGACGACGATCAGGGCTGTGCCGAGCACCGGCAGCAACGCAGCAGAGCCGGGGAACTCGATCGAGCCATCGAACGTCAAAACGGCCGTTGCCACCCCAGCGACGCCGATCCACGCTGCCACACCTCGCGTGGCTGGTGAGACCAGTCGCCATGCCGAGCCGCCCACCGCGACGAGTCCACCAATGGCGAGCTCCCACATGCGCGCCGGAAGGAGGTAGAACGCGCCAGTCGGGTGCGCACGCGTCATCCACAAACAGGTGACGAACGACGCGACGGCGACGATGATCATCATCACCGTGACCAGCC
The DNA here is from genome assembly GCA_016650435.1 of Ilumatobacteraceae bacterium. The sequence continues at coordinate 958 of JAENVT010000080.1, read as the reverse complement.
GTCGGTACTGGCGCGGTCGGCGTCGAAGGGCAAGTAGCGCGAGCGGCCAGAAGAGATAGAACTGTTCCTCCACTGCCAGCGACCAGAAGTGCAGCAGCGGTGAGGGTGTCTGACCCAGTTGAGATGCGAAGTAGTCGCCGAGTCTGCCGGCGAAAACGAAGTTGACTACAAAGCCGCCGGCTGCGAGAGCGTCGGTGGCGAGCGGTCGCTGAGCAATCGGCGCCAACAGAACTTGCGCGGCGATGACGGTGGCGACGACAACGACACACGACGCCGGAAGAAGGCGCCGCGCCCGCCGCGCCCAGAAGTGGCGCAGCGTGATCGTGCCGGTTGTGGCGACTTCGCGCAGCAGCAGTCGGGTGATCAGAAATCCCGAGAGCACGAAGAAGACATCGACTCCGACGAACCCTCCGGCGAAGCGGGAAACTCGGGCGTGAAACAGCACGACGACCACAACGGCGACCGCCCGCAAGCCCTCGATATCGGGCCGGAACTCGTCGTCGTCGACCACGCTCGCTTGCGGCATCTCAAGTCCTCCGGGGGCGAACACTATGTGGCCGTGGTGAGCTGCGGAATCGAGTGGGTAAACGCCTCGTCAACCCGTCGGAGAGCACCGCCCCTGTGGATATCTGTGCATAAACACTGCCTATTCACCTTCTGTCCCCAGACAATTCATCCTAAATTCAGTGGTTTTCCCTCTTCCTCCCCACAGGCAGGAGCCTTTAAGGTGCGTCACCGTAGCTAGCTGCGGTGTGAGGCGCGGATGGGCAGTAAGAGTCCGATCAAAATCGAGCTGTACTGCGGGGTAGGGAGACTCTAGACCTGCGACCTCGCACCGCTGCTGGCTAGTCGGCAAGAAGGGTTCGTCCAGAATCTTTCTTGCCGAATGTCACCGATAGCATTGACACAGGTGTAACTACAGTGCTGTAATCTTACAACCGCTTGTGGTGGGTGCAGG
>JAENVT010000079.1 GCA_016650435.1 Ilumatobacteraceae bacterium | reverse complement strand
GGTTGTGCGGCGGGATGTTGGTGGCCATGCCTACCGCGATGCCCTGGCTGCCGTTGACCAACAGGTTGGGGAACCGTGATGGCAACACCGTTGGCTCTTCGCGGCTGTCGTCGTACGTCGGCTTCATGTCGACGGTTTCTTCGTCGATGTCGGCCAGCAGTTGCATCGCGAGTGGGTGCAATCGGCATTCCGTGTAGCGCGCAGCAGCCGGTCCAAAATCTGGGCTCCCATAATTGCCGTGGAAGTCGATCAGCGTGTGCCGCAGCGAGAACGGTTGGGCCATGCGCACCAACGAGTCGTAGATGGCGCTGTCGCCGTGCGGGTGGTATCTGGCCATGGTGTCGCCAGTGACACGCGCGGATTTGACGAACGGGCGATCGGGTCGGAATCCCTGCTCGTCCATGTCCCAGATGATCCGTCGGTGCACCGGCTTGAGGCCGTCGCGGACGTCGGGGAGGGCCCGAGCCATGATGACCGACATGGCGTAGTCGAGGAAGCTGCGCTCCATCTCGTCTTGCAACGCAACCGGCTGCACGGACAACGACGGGTCGTCGATTGGCTCGCCGGCGTCGTCGCCGTCGTTGGGGGGAATCGGGGTGTCACTCATCAGAAATCAAGGTTCCTTACGTCACGCGCATTGGTGACGATGAAGTTCTTACGGGATTCAACGTCGTCGCCCATCAACACGCTCATCATCTCGTCGGCAAGCGCAGCCTCTTCGACCTCGACCTGCAACAGCGTGCGGGTGGAGGCGTCCATCGTGGTCGGCTTGAGCTCTTCCCAGTCCATCTCGCCGAGACCCTTCAGCCGCGAGAAGTCTTTCTTGTGGTTGGGATGGGCCTCGAGCCACACGGCCTTGGCCCGATCGTCTTTCAGGTAGATCTTCTCTTTGCCAACGATGGTCGAAAACAGCGGCGGCTGGGCGATGTAGACGTAGCCGGCCTCGACAAGCGGGCGCATCTGTCGATAGAAGAACGTCAGCAGCAGAGTACGGATGTGGCTGCCGTCGACATCGGCGTCGGCCAGCAGGATCACCTTGTGATAGCGGGCCTTGGCCGCGTCGAACTCTTCACCGACACCGCCACCGATCGCGGTGATCAGGCTCTGCACTTCGTTGTTCTTCAACATCTTGTCGAGCCTGGCTCGCTCGACGTTGAGGATCTTGCCGCGGATCGGCAGCAGCGCTTGGGTGCGCGGGTCGCGGGCGTTGAGCGCCGAGCCGCCAGCGGAGTCGCCCTCGACGATGAACAACTCGCTCTCGTCGGGGTTGCCACTGCTGCAGTCCTTCAACTTGTCGGGCATGCCTGCGCCGGTGAGTGCCGTCTTGCGGCGAATCGCGTTGCGGGCATTCTTGGCAGCGACGCGAGCCTGTGCAGCGGCCTGCGCCTTCTTCACGAGACGGTTGGCCTCGATCGGGTTCTCTTCGAGCCATTCGGCAAGACGTTCGTTGGTGGCCTTCTGCACGAACGACCGCATCGGGACGTTGCCCAACTTGGCCTTCGTCTGACCCTCGAACTGAGGGTCGCGCAACTTGACCGACACGATGGCTGTGATGCCTTCGCGAATGTCTTCGCCGAGCAAGTTCTCTTCTTTTTCCTTCAGCAGGTTCTTCGCTCGCGCGTACTTGTTGACGACACTGGTGAGCGCGGTCTTGAAGCCCTCGACGTGCATGCCACCCTCGATGGTGGAAATGCCGTTGGCGTAGCCATGGATGCCCTCGTAGTAGCCGGTGTTCCACTGGATCGCGATGTCGAGCGTCTGGCTATCGGTGTCGTCTTCGTCTTCGAAATGTGCGACCTTCGAGAAGAGCGCCTCCTTCGAAGCGTTGAGGTGCTTGACGAAGTCGACGATGCCGCCCTTGTATTGAAAGGTCTGCTCGAACTCGCGCTCCGCTCGCTCGTCGCGGAAGATGATCTCGAGCCCCTTGTTGAGGAACGCCATCGTCTGCAAACGCTCGAGCACGGTGCGGGCTACGAACTCGGTGCCCTCGGCCATGAAAACGGTTGGATCCGGCCAGAACGAGACCGACGTACCCGTCTTGCGTGACAGTGGGCCGCGTGCCGGGGTGTCGCCAACGACTGCGAGCTTGCCCTGCGGCTTGCCGCCCTTTGCGTACTCCTGTTGGTAGCGCTTGCCACCTTTGTCGATCTCGATGAACAACCGCTCGCTGAGCGCGTTGACCACGCTGACGCCGACGCCGTGGAGCCCACCGGACACTTTGTAACCGTTGCCGCCGAACTTGCCGCCGGCGTGCAGCACCGTGAGCACGACCTCGACAGCGCTCTTGCCCTTGTGTGGTCCTGAGGGGTACGGATCGACCGGAACGCCACGTCCGTTGTCGTCGACGCGAACGCCACCGTCGGCCAACAACGTGACCGCGATGCGCGTGCAGAAGCCCGCCATCGCCTCATCGACAGCGTTGTCGACGACCTCCGTAATCAGGTGGTGGAGCCCGGCCAAACCGGTGGACCCGATGTACATTCCTGGCCGTTTTCTGACCGGGTCGAGACCTTCTAAAACTTGGATGTCTTTTGCCGCGTAGTCGGCCGTTGGTTTGTTGGTGTCGAACGACACGCGCACCTCAATCTATCGGCAGGAAAAGCACGCTTGACCTGCGGTTATGTTGGCGACCAACGAGCTGGGTTCCTGCGCGTCAGCTGCTATCGCAATCGCCTTTCATCCTACCGGATGGGTGTGACACAAAGGCGGCTTTCCGGGCACCTTTCAACGGTCGAATCGAGGCCAGTCACGAATGCTCCGGTGCATCCGAATCTTTCGTGACTTGCATGTCGGACTCGACCCGAGGCGATGGCTCATCGGCCCTTGACGCGCACCTCGACGCTGTCGATCGTCGCACCGGCGACCTCGAGCAGGCGTTGCTTCAACGTGGTCTCCAAGAAGCGCAACTGTGTCGCCCACGCCGGATCATCGACTTCAACAATCAACTTGGTTCCATCGAGTTTCACCGGCTTCACGTGGGCAGCAACAGCGTCGCCGACGGCCTCGGCCCAGCGCCCGAACACACCCCCCATCTGGTTGGCCAACTGACCCGCCGTCTGACCAGACGACAACGTGTCGGACGAATCGTTGCGCAGCGAGCGAAGCACCGAATTGAGGCTGTCGCCAATCGGCATCGGGTCGCGGCTCACGACATCACCATGCCAGCTTCGATGCGCAAAATCGCATCGGGGTGGGCGGCTTCCGGCAAAACTCCAGCCGTGGTCAACACGACCTGGCCTGATGGGAGATGACGGAGCAACGCTTCGCAGCGCCCGGGGTCGAGCTCGCTGAGAACATCGTCGAGTACCAACACCGGAGCACTGCCGGCCTTGTCGGTCACCAGTCGATGCGCCCCCAACCGCAGAGCCAACGCCAGAGTTCGCTGCTCGCCTTGCGACGCGTGAGTGCGCGCCGGCATGCCATCGATGAACAATTCGAGGTCGTCGCGATGCGGACCAACACTCGACACACCGCGACGCACATCGTCAGCGCGCGCTTCGGCGAGCGCGACACCGAGACCACGTTGTCGCCACAGCGGCTCGTAACGCAGCTCGATGCTTGTCGGTCGATCGGCGAGTTGCTCGTACGCCAGTCCGACGAGTGGGGTGAGCCGTGCAACCAACACAGCGCGGGCATGCCCGAACTGATCACCGACTTCGGCCATCTTCGAATCCCACACGTCGAGCGTCATCGCCGTTTCGTCGGAGAGTCGACCACTCACTTGTTTCAACAGCATGTTGCGTTGCTTGACGATTCGATCGAGCTCCAGTCGCAGCGCGTCGTATTTCAAGGCCAACGCCACGAGGACATCGTCCAGGAACCGGCGCCGGCCACCGGGACCCTCCTTCACGACTACGAGGTCATCGGGAGAGAACACCGTGACGCGCATGACTCCCAACAAGTCGCGCACTCGCCCAAGCTTCTGACGATTGACGAGCACGCGGTTGCGACCACTTCTGCTGAGCTCCAACTCGACGAGCACTTCGCGTCCGTCGTCGTGCACCACGGTGGCCCGAACGACAGCCGACTCGGCGCCGACGCGGATCAACGCATCAAGTGGCGCACCGCGAAAGCTGTCGAGCGTAGCCAGGTATGCCATCGCCTCCGCCAAGTTCGTCTTGCCCTGTCCATTGAGCCCGACCACAGCCGTAGTGCCCGGCTGGAAGTCAAACGCGGCGTGCGCATAGTTCCGAAAATCCACCAGCTCGAGCCGCGCGACGATCACGTCTCTACTACGGCACCCGCACGGGCATCAGCAGGTAGAGGTAGTCGTCGTTGCCTACACCTCTGACGACGGCTGGCTTCAACGAATCGAGCGTGGAGAGCGTGATCGAATCCGACGAGCATGCTTCGACGCCGGACGCGAAGTACTCCGGGTTGAACGCAACGGTCAGTTCGGTGCCCGCGTACGTTGCATCGAGTTCTTCGGATGCATTGCCGACGTCTTGCGTGATCGCCGTCAGTCGCAATGTGTCGCCACCCATTTGCAGTCGAACCGGCGTTGCGTCCTTGGCGAGAATCTTGACGCGGCGAATCGCCTCGAGCAACGGCTCGCGTTCGACCGTCAAGGTGTTTGGATGACTGGCAGGAATCAGTTGTCGATAGTTGGGGAATTCACCTTCGATCAGGCGCGTCGACAGGCGCGTGCCACCAACTTCGAATATCGCGTCGCGATCGCCGAGCCGCATGGTCAACTCTTCGCCACCACCAACCAGCCGTTGCAACTCATTGAGCGCTCGACCGGGAACGAGCACTTTTTGGTCTGCACCGAGCACTTCGTGATCGGCGAGGTCGCGAACCGCGAGTCGGTACGAGTCGGTGGCCACCATTCGCAGGCCGCCGTTCTCGGCGGTCAACAACACGCCGGTCAGGATCGGTCGTGCTTCGTCGGTGCTGGCGGCTCGCACGACCTGGCGCAATGCTTCACCCACCGCGGCTGCCGGCAAGGTCACCGACGATGCTGCTGGCGTGGCCAACTTCGGATAGTCATCGAATGACAGCGGCCGCACACTGAACTGCGACCGGCCTCCAGTGATGTTGACTTCGTCGTCTTCGACGGCAACTTCGACCTTGCCGGCACCCATCGAACGCACGATGTCAGCCGCAAGACGCGCCGGCAGCACCACGCCACCGTCTCCGTCGCCGCCCACATTGAGCGTCAATTGGATCGTCAGATCAAGATCGGTACCGGTGATGCTCAACTGGTCGCCGACGAGTTCGAGGCGCAGGCCCGACAACACCGGGAGTGCACCGGTTCGACCGGTAGCAGCACGTCCTGCGGTGGAGAGCGCTTCAGCGAGTGCTTCGCGTTCGCAACGGAACTTCACAGGGAGGCCTTTCTCACAATGAGGTGATGTATAAAGGTAATAAAGGTAATAAGGGCTGTGGACTGTGCATAAGTCGTTGATCGGCCAGCGTAGGGGCCCGAACCGCGTCCCCATGCGTATCCCCCGCCGTGCACAGGCCAGAAATGACACATTTGTGGTTCGGTGGACAGTGTTGGCGTTGTCCCCGCTTTGCCAACCGTCGTCCACATGACGCGCACAGCCACTAGGCCTTCTTCAACCGCTGCACGAGATCAGTGACCTGATCGTAGATCTGCTTGCGTTCTTTCATCAGCCGCTGGATCTTGTCGACAGCGTGAATCACTGTCGTGTGGTCGCGGCCGCCGAACAGTCGCGCGATCGCCGGGTAGCTGAGATCGGTGAGCTCACGGAAGACGTACATCGCCATCTGTCGAGCGGTGACGAGTGGTCGTTGACGACTCTTGCCGCGCAGTGCCTCGACGCTGTGGCCGAGGATGACAGCCATCTCGCTGAGCAGTTCGTCGTCGGTGCGTGGCTTGACGTATGTGTCGCTCATGAGATCGCTGAGCAGTTGCTCGGCGAGATGTGTGCTGATGGGCACATGGTTCAAGCTGGCGTACGCGGTGACGCGGATGAGAGCGCCTTCGAGTTCACGAATGTTGGTTGTGATGCGCGACGCGATCAGCTCGAGAGTTTCGGAAGGAACCGGACTGTGATCGCGCTCGGCCTTGTTGCGCAAGATGGCCAGACGGGTCTCGAGATCGGGTGGCTGAATGTCGGTGATCAAGCCCCACTTGAACCTGCCGCGCAGACGTTCCTCCAGCGTAGGGATGGCGTCGGGCATGCGGTCGCTGGATATCACGATCTGCTTGTTTGCCCCATGGAGCGAGTTGAACGTGTGAAAAAACTCCTCCTGCAAACCCTCTTTGCCTTCCATGAATTGGATGTCGTCGATCAGCAGAACATCGATGTCGCGATAGCGCCGCTTGAAGTTGGCGATGGTGTTGGTACGGATGCCGTCGACGTATTCGTTGAGGAAGGTCTCGGTGCTGACGTAGCGAACGATGTCGTGTTGGTAATGACTGTGCACGTAGTGCCCGATCGCGTGCAGCAGGTGTGTCTTGCCGAGACCGGCATTCCCATAGATGAACAGCGGGTTGTACGACCGACCGGGTGTCTCGGCGACGCGCAGCGCGGCGGCGAGAGCAAATTGATTGGACGCACCTTTGACGAACGCCTCGAAGGTGTAGCGCGGGTTCATGCCGCGGCTCGAAGCTGGCATGGCCGAACCGCTTCTGCCGGTGTTGTCGGTCGGCTCGATCGCCGTGTCGGGGACTTGCTCGACGAACTCTTGCTCGGCTGCGTCGGCGACTTGCACCTCGACGACGAACTGGCGGTTCGCCGCGCCGATTTCCTCCAAGGCGTCGCGTACCAAGGGCAAGTAGCGCGACAAGATGCGGTCGCGGGTGTGCCCGTTGGGGGCACCGACGCGCAACATCGACGGATCGCTGTCGAGCGCAGTCACATCTTGGAAGGTCGAGAACCAGACCGCTTCGGACACTTGGGCTCGTAGCAGTTGGGCTACGGCTGTCCACAACTGGTCATGGTCGCTCACCTGCACCTCCCTTCCTGACTTCAATCGTTGTCCACATAATTGTCCACATCATGTGGACAATTCAAATCTGCGGGAGGAAGGCACGCTAGCAGGCTCAGCGGACGTGCCTAAACGGCCCATTCTCACCCAATGGCTGACCAGGCAAGGAGCGTTCTGGCGCGCCAGACAGGGGTGACGGTTGCTATGCGACCGTACCTCGCCCTAGCCTGGGCAGTTGGCCGGGTTAGCCGAGAAGTTGCGGCGTTCCTTTCCATACTCTCATTTGCCATCG
>JAENVT010000078.1 GCA_016650435.1 Ilumatobacteraceae bacterium | reverse complement strand
TACGCCAAGGCTGATGGCAGTTACATCAGCGAGCAGGTTCATCCGACCGAAGCGCCGAACGGCATTGGCTTGTCGCCAGACGGATCCACGGTGTACTGGGCCGAGACGTTCACGGGTCGCGTGTTCCGACGATCGGTCGCTTCGCCCGGCGAGCTCGCGCCCGTGCCGCCGCTCGATACCACCATCTGTCTCGCCGGTCTGCCCGGCTATCAATTGCTCGACTCGCTGGGCGTCGATGGCGACGGCAACGTCTGCGTTGCGACTCTGGTCAATGGCGGAATCACGATCATCTCGCCCGACGGAGCCACGACCACTCACATCCCCACCGGCGACTTGCTGACGACCAACATCTGCTTCGGCGACACCGACGGCAGCGGCGAGTATCGCGACGCCTACATCACGGCGTCGGCAACCGGGAAGCTGCTGCACATGCGTTGGCCGAATCGCGGCCTCCGGCTGAACTACCTCTGAGCCGCACCCCGGCTGCTGGTCGCGGCACCACCGTCGTCGACACGGTCAGCGTGTGACAGCCTCGGGGATCGCCGCCTGCGTCGATAGCCTGGTTGGTCGTGGCACAGCGGTTTTACGTCGAGACGCTTGGATGCCCGAAGAATCAGGTCGACAGCGACAAGCTCGTCGGCACGTTGCTGGCCGACGGGATGACGCCCACCGACGATGCTGCACTCGCTGACCTGGTGGTCGTCAACACCTGCGCGTTCATCGACGAGGCTCGCAAGGAGTCGATCGACACCATCTTGATGCTGGAAGATCAGCGCAAGGACGGGGCCAGGCTCGTGGTCACCGGCTGCATGGCCGAGCGCTACGGCGACGAATTGGCCGCTGCGCTTCCCGAGGTCGACCAGGTCGCCGGGTTCGGCGTGCCGATCAACCTCGGCCGCAAGCCGTTGTCGGTCAGCGACGTTCCTATCCCGATGCTCGACCTGTTGAACCTCCCGCGGCCGAAGTCGGCCAGCCCATGGGCGTACATCAAGATCGCCGAGGGCTGTGATCGCAGCTGCGGATTCTGCGCGATCCCGTCGTTCCGCGGTCCGCAGCGCAGCCGTGATGTGTCGTCGATCCTCGATGAGGTCGAGCAGCTCGAGGCACAGGAGATCGTTCTCGTCGCCCAAGACCTGGCCAGCTACGGCAAGGACCGGCCCGACGAGTTGGGTGCCGGCTCGATTGTGCCGCTTGTCAAGGCCGTCAGCGCCGTCGCGCCATGGACCCGTCTGCTGTACCTCTATCCCAGCGATCTCACCGACGAGCTGATCGAGGCGATCCTGGCGACTGATGTCGCGTACTTCGATCTATCGCTGCAGCACGTCAGCAAGCCGTTGCTGCGGCGGATGCGGCGATGGGGCGAGGGCGATCGATTCCTGCGCCGCATCCACGACATTCGTGAGCGCCAATCCGACGCCGCGTTCCGCAGCAACTTCATCGTCGGTTATCCGGGTGAGACCGAAGAGGATCACGATCAGCTGTTGCGATTCGTCGAAGAAGCCGAACTTGATTGGTGCGGCTTCTTCAAGTACAGCGCCGAGGAAGGCACGTATGCCGTCGGTCTCGACGGTGCCGTTGATTCGAGCTTGATGAACGAGCGTCTCGCCGAGCTACGCGAGTTGCAGGACGACATCACAGCACGTCGACGTGATGCACTGATCGGCACCACGACGAAGGTGTTGGTCGACGAGGCTGGCGTTGGTCGCAGCTCCCGCGAAGCGCCCGAGATCGACGGCATCATCGAGGTGCCTGCGAGCTTGGCGGTCGGGCAGTTCCACACGGTGCGGATCGTGGACGCTATGGGGCCCGACCTCGTGGCAGAATCGGACTGATGCCCGTCGACCCATCAGCAGTGAAGACCTGGGCAAATCTGGTGACTGTGGCGCGAGTGCTGATTGCGCCGTTCATGTTCGTGTTGATCCCCGACGAGCCGGGTGGCTCGTGGGTGGCTTTCGCTCTGTGGTTCGTGCTGTGTTCCACCGATGGAATCGATGGATACCTGGCCCGCCGCCATGGCTCGACGACGGTCGGGGCCTTCCTCGATCCGCTCGCCGACAAGGTTCTGGTGATCGGGGCGATGATCTTTCTCGTCAACAGCCATGTCTTCTGGATCGTGCCGGTCGTCATCATCGCTGCGCGCGAGTTGGCGATCAGCTTCTACCGCACGTTCGTCGGTGCCAAGGGAGTCAGCGTGCCGGCCAGCAAGATCGCCAAGTTGAAGACGGTCACCCAGCAACTGTCGGTTGGATTCGCCATTGCTCCGCTGACAGCGCTCGACGCCAAGTGGCTGTGGAACGGTCTGCTGTGGATCTCGGTTGCGTTGGCTCTGATCAGCGGTGGCCAATACATGTGGCGGGCCCGTCGGCCGAGGGTGACCGCAAGTGCGATGTGACGTCGTCGCCGTCGGCACTGAACTGTTGCTTGGGCAGATCGTCGACACCAACAGCGCGTGGCTGGGCGAGAACCTGGCTGCCAACGGCATCGATTCATTGCTGCAGGTGAAGGTCGGCGACAACCTCGGTCGTGTCGAGTCGGTGCTGCGCAACACGTTGGCCAATGCCGACGCGGTGATCATGTGTGGTGGCCTTGGCCCAACGCACGATGATCTGACGCGCGAGGCGATTGCCGCGGTGATGGGCGTGGAACTGGTCAACGACGATGCCGTCGCCGAAGTGATCACCAACATGTTCGCTTCGCGTGGCCGGTACATGGCAGCCAACAACCTGCGACAGGCGCTGGTGCCGGTGGGCGCAACCATCATCCCGCAAACTCGTGGCACGGCTCCGGGTCTGGTCTGTCCGGTCACCGTTGGCGGTGTCGACAAGGTCGTCTACGCGGTGCCCGGCGTGCCGCACGAGATGAAGGAAATGGTCGAGCGTGCGGTTCTGCCCGACCTCCGCCGCCGCTCTGGCGATACGGGCGTGATCGTCAGCCGCACCCTGCGCACGTGGGGCGAGAGCGAAAGCGGGCTCAACGAACGCCTCGACCCGTTGATCAGCCGGCTCGACGAGGCCGGCAATCCGACGCTGGCATTCCTGGCCAGCGGCTGGGAGGGGTTGAAGGTCCGACTCACCGCCAAGGCGGCGACGCGGGCCGAAGCCGAATCGCTGCTCGACAAATGGGATGCCGAGGTTCGCCTGGTGGTCGGTGAGCACGTCTTTGCCGTCGACGAGGAGACGATGGAGTCGGCGACCCTGGCGCTGATGCGCGCTCGCGGGCTGAGCCTCGGTCTGGCCGAGTCGGTCACCGGAGGCTTGGTCGCGGGCAGGCTCACTGCTGTTCCGGGCGCCAGCGATGTGTTGCGTGGCGCCGTTGTCTCGTACGCCAGCGAGGTGAAGTTCGACCTGCTCGACGTTCCTGAGGGCCCGGTCGTCAGCGAGGCTGCGGCGGGCGCAATGGCCAGCGGAGTCAGACGCGTTCTGGGAGCGGACGTCGGGCTGGCGTTGACGGGCGTCGCCGGGCCGACCGAACAAGACGGCATGCCAGTCGGCACGCTTTGTGTAGGTATCGACGACGGCACCAAGGTTGTCACCCGCACGTTTCGTCTGCCAGGCCAACGCGAGCAGATGCGTCAGATGAGCGTGATCACCGCACTCGATTACCTCCGCCGTCATCTGCTCGCCGCCGAATAGGCTGCGGCCACGCCTCCGTAGCTCAACGGATAGAGCAGCGGGTTTCTACCCCGTAGGTTGGGAGTTCGATTCTCTCCGGAGGCGC
>JAENVT010000077.1 GCA_016650435.1 Ilumatobacteraceae bacterium | reverse complement strand
TAGCAGGCTGCTGAAAATCTGGTCCTGAGGGGTGCCGGCTGGTGATCGGGGTTCGGCTGTCGTGGTGAACTCGAATCGGGCTGCTCGCCCGGTGTCAGTTTTGATCGTCTATGTTGGTTTCTGTTGATCCGTTATCGGTCGATCGGTCGCCGGTGACTGGTGGCGGTCTCGCCGGAACGGTCATCAGGTGTTGGCGGCGTCGAGTGCGGTGATTCGGATGAGGTTGTAGACGGCGGTGGTCATCTTGAACCAGGCCCGGTTGCGTTGTCGGCCGATGTAGCGGAGCTTGCGTCCTTGCCCGACGGTCTTGACCCAGCCGAAGGGTTCCTCGACGCGTTTGCGGATCCGTTGGCTGACGTCGTAGCCGGCGTGGCGGGTGGTGCGCCCATCGATGGCGGATCTTCGGTTCGTCGTGTTCTGTGCAACGTGCGGGCTGAACCCGGCCTCGCGCACGTCAGCGACGAAGCCTTTGGTGTCGTAGTTCTTGTCACCGGCCACGGTTCGTCGCCGTCGATGCTTCGGGAGTCGCTTGAGCATTTCGGTCGCACAGTCCCGCTCGGCATAGCCGGTCGCCGCGGTGAGTTCGGCGTCGATGATCAACGCCGAGCGGTGTTCGATCAGTAGGTGCCCGGCGTAGCAGAGTTGCGCGGCAGTGGTACTCGACTTGCGATACAACCGGGCCTCAGGATCTGTCGTCGAGGCATGGGTGTCGTTCGAGCGTTTCTGGCCGTGCCATTGCACTTCGGCATTGCGTCCCGCTGGGCCGTCACCCGAGGACTGATCGTCTTTGGGTTTGAAGCTCTTGTGCGACGCCCACGCCTCCAACAATGTGCCGTCGACGCTGAAGTGATCCGACGAGATGTAGCGGCGCAGCTTGGCCTGGCGAACCACCGCGGCGAAGAACTCGTCCGCGACATCGGCGTCGAGGAGGCGTTGGCGGTTCTTCGAGAACGTCGACGCGTCGAACGATGGTGCGTCGATCGGCAGGTCGAGGAACCACTTGAACAACATGTCGTAGTTCAGTCGTTCGCAGAACGCCCGCTCTGAACGCATCGAGTACATCGCCATCAACACCGTTGCTTTCAACAGCATCTCCGGCGGCACCGACGGGCGACCCCCGGCCGAGTACATCGCTGCGAACGTGTCGTCGAGATCGGCGAGCACCGTGTCGACCACGACACGGATCCGTCGGATCGGATGATCAGCCGGGATCAGATCCTCGGTGCTCAACGACGACAACATCGACAACTGCCGGTCCGGGGTTCCACGCATCCCCCCATTCTTTTCGATCCAGCACCAAAACGCGAGCACCAATCAGAGGTTTTTCAGCACCCTGCTAGACGGGCCTCCACGTGCAACGCTGCCGTGCGCAGCGCGATGCGAGCGTGGGCACACAAGATTTCGAGAGCGTTGACCGTGAACTCGTCGAGGTGGTGGTCGGCGGCACAGACCACAATGCGTGGGTGGCTGCCGCCGAGACTGATGGCGACCGTGGTGTGGCCGGCTTCGTCTGTTGCGGACACGGCGGCCCCGTTGACCTGAATCGCGTGCGCGATCAAGTCCGACGGGCCCTGCGGGGGGGAATCGGCGATGATTTTTGCCCGACCAGTGAAGAGTTGCGACGCTCCGGCGATGAGCGCCGCGTCCACCGCAGACGGGTCGGGTGACACGAGTGTGCCGCTGGCGTCGAGGACGGCCGCGAGTAACTCGGAGCGTCGATCAGCCAGCGTGCGGGCGCGTGAATATTGCTCGACCCGTTCCACCAGATGCTCGGAGAGGTGCGCGGCCGGAAGCGCGACGAGCAGCAGAAGTCCGATGAACTTGACCGGCGCCTCGAGCCTGAAATCTGCCCCGTTCCCCGACAACGAGATCCATCCAGCAATCGCGACGGAGACACCGGCCCAGGCGACCGTCATTCCGAAGACCCCGTGACGCACGCCCGCCTCAAGTAAGGGCAGCACGAGAACGAGCGATGTGCTGTCGCCCGGACTCACACCATGGACAGCGAGCACTACGAGCACGATGAGTGCTCGTCCAGGACCCGCCCGTAGTAGTCGCAGATCTCGGCCGCAGTAGCCCGCTCGTAGAAGCCGGCGTTGGGACCGCTCTCGTCGATCCGGTCGTGGCCGAGCGGCCGGGACAGGACCCCGTACAAAGCTGACGGCTGATGGAGGCGAACAAACGCGTAATCGTCGTTCCAGTGGCCGCCCGGCCGGTGACGCCGGTCGACCATCACCACCTCGGCGTCCGACTCGCCGATCAGCGCGTCGGTGAACGCCATGCCGGTGGCGCCCGCACCCACGACGAGGTAGTCCGTCTCGAGTCTTCTCATGTCGAACCCCACAGTCGGCAAGATCGGCGTGCGAGACGCTAACAGGCCGCATCGAACGACAGCAGCCCGGTGGCGGGCGCGACCGCTAGCCGATCAGGTCGGCGGCGATGTCGCAGAAGTCCATGTAGAAGCCCGGGTGTCGGCCGTTGTCGGCGAGCAGCTCGAACGAGCCGTCGATGAAGATGTCATTCTCGAGGTCGTCATCACCGAGGGTGTCGACCGTAAACCCGGTCAGCAGCCGGCCGCGATCCCGAACGACGACGTTGCCATCGCTGTCGCGAATCACGAATGGCTGACCGACCTCCATCGACTCGAAGCGGTAGACCGTGCCATCGACATTCACGATGTGCAGGTCCTTGTACATC
>JAENVT010000076.1 GCA_016650435.1 Ilumatobacteraceae bacterium | reverse complement strand
GGCTGTTGCGAGATCGGTTCCGAACGGCTTCTCCATGATGATCCGCGAACGTTCGACAAGGTGAGCTTCCGACAGCGTGTTCACCACGATTCTGGCCGCGGAAGGCGGCACGCTGAGGTAGTGCAGCCTGCGAGGTTCGCCACCCAACTCCTTTTCGGCGGCGGCCACCTTTGCGGCAAGCCCGACTGGTCCTTTGCCCTGAGACACGTACCGCAACTTGCTGGCGAAGGCAGTCTACTGCGAGTCCGAGATCGTGCGACTGGAGAACTCATCACACGCTTTGCGGGCGAACGTGCGAAACGTCTCGTCGTCGAAGTCGTCGAGCGAGGTACCCACGATGCGGCAGTCGCTCACCAGTCCGGCCAGCGACAGATGCAACAGACCGGGTAGCAGCTTGCGGCGAGCGAGATCGCCAGTCGCTCCGAACAGCACGATCACGTGCGGCTTCACGGGTGCCATCAACGAGGGAATGATGTCGCTGGGATCGGTGTGGGTTGTCACATGCTCGGACACTGACCGCACAATATTGCGGAACGCCGGAACGCGGAAGAGGATTGATCCGATATGGCTTCGGATGGAATGATGGAGCACATCGAAACCTCCAGCAATCGGCGTTCATATGACACTGCACAGCGTCGGCTGCAGTCGGCCGCGTCGCGGCAGCGCATCGTCGACGAAGCCCGAAGGCTGTTCCTGGCGCAGGGATATCGGACGACCACAATCGCCGAGATCGCCGGCGCAGCCGGAGTTAACCCCGACACGGTCTACCGTCTTGTCGGCCGCAAGCCAATGGTCTTGCGTGAGTTGATCGAGCAGGCGCTGTCGGGCACCGACCACGCGGTCGCGGGAGAAGATCGCATCCACGTGCAAGCGATGATGATCGAGCCAGACCCGGTCGTGAAGTTGGACATCTACGCCGCGGCGGTGCGCGAGACCCATGGCAGAATGGCGCCGCTGTTTCTGGCGCTCCGCGATGCGTCGTCGACGGAGCCCGAGGCAGAGCAGGTCTGGAAAGAGATCGGCGAACGGCGCGCTGCCAACATGCGGAAGCTGGTGCGCAACGTGCGCGCAGCGACGACGGCCCGATATTCGACCTCGACAGCCGAGGCGGCCGACACCGTGTGGGCCTTGAACAGCCCTGAGCTGTACGTGATGCTGACGGTGGCGCGAGGGTGGACGCCCCAGCGCTACGAACGGTGGCTTGCAACAAGCATGCGTCGGCTCGTCCTTGATTGAGCGGTTCGACGGCGATCGAGGACTACAACGTCGACGGGCTTGCACCTGCCAGCAGTGGGCCTGACGGCCCGCAACCGAGTACCGACCGAACAGCTTCCGACGACATCGGTCTGCCAATGTGGTAGCCCTGCGCGGTATCGCAGCCAAGGTCGCGGACGCGTTCGAGCGTCGCTGCGTCCTCGATGCCTTCGGCAATAACCCTGAGCCCGCGATGTTGAGCGTTTTCGATTGTCGCAGCGAGGAGGCGAGGTCCGCCGGCGGTCATGTCGACTACAAGCGTGCGGTCGATCTTGAGGCCGTCGAGCGGGAGATCCTGGAGCAGGCCGAACGAGGCGTACCCGGTGCCGAAGTCGTCGAGTTCGACCCGCACGCCAGATGCGCGAAGATTTTGCAGAACCTCGACGGCCCGCTCGCGGTCGATGATCAGCGCCGTTTCGGTGATCTCGAGCACCAACGCGTCTGCGTTCAGCCCGCGTTGCGCGAGCAAGGTTGTGACTTCGGCGGGCAGCGTGCGGTCCCCGACGACTCGCCCCGACAAGTTCACGCTGACAGGGATGTGCACTCCCTGTGCGTGCCAAGCCTGGGCTTCATCGAGCGCGAGGCGCAGGGTGAGCGAGGTCAGGGAACGGATCAGTCCCGTCTCTTCGGCCACGGCGATGAACTCGAGCGGCGAGACCGGTCCCTGTCCGGGTCGTTCCCATCGGGCGAGCGCTTCGACGCCAACGATCTCACCGGTGCTCAGGGACACCTCTGGTTGGAACGCCATCTCGAGCAGGTTGCCATCGATCGCTGCGAGCAGTTCCGCGGCGAGTCCCAAGGCAGAAGCACCGGCGACGGTGCCGACGTCGTATACCCGAACGCCCTCACGATCGCGCTTTGCGCGATACATGGCGGCGTCGGCACCGCGGAGCAGCTCTGCACCTGATTGGCCGTGAGCGGGATAGCACGCGGCCCCGACGCTTGCACCGATGAAGCGTGGTACTCCATCGATCTCGATCGGACGGGTGAGCGCCTCTCGCAATCGGTGAGCGATAGCGGCCACGTCGTCGACGTCTCGCATGTTGCGAAGGACCACCGCGAACTCATCGCCGCCCATACGCGCCGCGGTGTCATATTCGAAGACATTGGCGTGAAGGCGCCGTGCGATCTCGCGCAAGACAAGATCGCCCTTGTCGTGGCCCAGAGTGTCGTTCACCTGTTTGAACCCGTCCAGGTCGAGCATGAGAACGGCGACAGGGTCGTCACCTGATTGCGCTGCAGCTAGGGCGAGGTTCAGCGCTTCTTCAAGGGCCTTGCGGTTGGCGAGGCCGGTGAGATGGTCGAGGCGCGCCGCCCGACGCAGGGTGCTCTGCTGCCGCCGCAGCACGAGGAGGGCCACTGCCAGCAGAAGTATGCCGAGAGCGGTCAAGGCCACCCCCGCCCACGCAGGAACGAGGCTCGCGCTTGCCGTCGTCCATTCCACGACGTACCAGTCGTTGGCGTTGCCCATCGCCCGATCGATGATCGCGAACGCCGCCGGATGCCCGCCGACGGTGCTTGCACCGGAAGACGACGTCAGAGTTGTCAACTCGCGCGACCATTCAGTAGTGGGAAAGTCAGTCGCCACACTCGTCCTCGGGAGCGCCGTGTGGTCCTGGAGCAGGATGCGGCCGTCGCCGCGATCGACGATGGCGACGTGGGTGTTCGTCACACCGGTGTTCACGTATCGAGCGAAGCTGTCGAGCGAAATCTCGAAGTGGACGATGAGGCGGCTGCCATCGGCAACGGTGATCCACGTGGAGTTCGATATGACCCAGTTGTCAGTGTCGGGCGATTTGTACGGAGGCGCTTGGTAG
Source organism: Ilumatobacteraceae bacterium (assembly GCA_016650435.1). Next base: position 3,324 of record JAENVT010000076.1, on the reverse strand, counting down.
ACCTGACCAAAGCCGAGCGCGAGAGTAGGAGCGAAGAAGGGATTCTTCGCCTCGGCGGCATCCAGGTCGCTCGCAGACGCGGGAACTCCCAAGGTCACTCGGGCGACCTCGCTACCCTTCTGGTTGATTACACAGGCTTCGCCGATCGCATTCGGGTAGAGCTGCTCCAGATCGGCAAGTGCTCGGCTCGCCGCGCCGCGGTCGACGACGACGCCTGCAGCGGGTGTGAAGGTTTGATCATGGGCCAGAAGCAAGTTGAGGCTGCGAGCGCGTTCGAAGTAGGAGCTGAACGAATCTGACACTTGAGCGGCGTCACGTTGCAATGTGTGCTCTTGCTGATGACCTTGCGCGATCGCACCAGTGGTGAGCAGCAATCCCGCAGCGAGCAGGGTGACACCCAGAACGAGAGCCACGAAGGGCGTGAATCGCAACGTCGAGGTCCTGTTCGTCGATGTATCCCGTGCGACCGTGGGGTTCGTCGCCTGGTCGAACTGGGGTCTCTTTCTCTGGAACCTGTTGGTCATCGTGACGACTCCTCGAGTCAAGAATGCGTTGCGTTTCTGTGGCCAGTTGCCGTTCGAGCACGAGACAGCTATCTGGTCAATTCACGACCGCGTACGCCTTGACCTCCCGCAATCCGTCCTAATAGGCCATCGGCAGATTGCGAACCAACCTTGAGGGTCGTGACCTCGACGTTCCCGTCACAGGAGTTCGTCGGCGAGTTCCTTGAGTGCCTTCTTCGATTCCAGGAGTGCCCGTCGTCCGATTGGCGTTGGATCCGGTTCCCCCCGCACGCGGCTTTGCGCCGGTCGACATTGGCCGGCCGGCCGTGCTGTCTCACAAGTCGCCGGTGGGGGACGATCGCCGCGATACTGGCCGTCGTGATGGCCCTCACCAGCGAACTTCGGCACGCCCACTCGTCACGAGCCGGCGATGAGCGCGACCGCTGAACCGGGCAGCGAGTCTGCCTGGCCGGAGCTGACGTTGTCGCGATGGGAGCCCACTCGCGACACATTGCACATGTGGACTCAGATCGTCGGGAAGATCCGCCTCGCCCTGATGCCGATGATCAACCACTGGTGGCAGGTCACGCTCTACGTTTCGGCGCGGGGGCTCACCACGTCACTGATGCCCGCCGGCGACTTCGGGTTGGAAGTTGAGTTCGACTTCGTCGACCACGTACTCGACCTTCGAACGACCCATGGCGAGCATCGACGCATCAAACTCGAGCCACGGTCGGTCGCCAACTTCTACGCAGCTACCACGACAGCGCTCGACGAGCTCGGGGTACGGGTTGACCTGTTTCGTCGTCCATCCGAGGTGGTCGAAGCCATCCCGTTCGACGAGGACGAGATCCACCGCTCCTACGATTCCGACGCGGCGCACCGCTTCTGGCTGGCGCTCGTCCAGTCGCACAGGGTGATGGCTCGGTTCCGGGCAGGCTTCATCGGCAAGGTCAGCCCTGTCCACTTCTTCTGGGGCGGAGCCGACCTCGCGACCACCCGCTTCTCCGGCCGTCCAGCGCCAAAGCATCGAGGTGGTGTGCCGAACTGCCCGGACTGGGTCCAGGAACTGGCCTACAGCCACGAAGTCTCGAGCTGCGGATACTGGCCGGGCGGCAGCGAGGAGGGCTCGTTCTACGCGTACGCCTACCCGCAGCCCGAGGGGTTTGCGGACTGGAAGGTCGAACCGAGCGCTGCCTACTACGACGACAGTCTGGGGGAGTTCCTGCTGCCGTACGCCGCCGTGCGCGCCGCGTCAGACCCCGACGCGGCGCTGATGTCGTTCTTCCAGAGCACCTACGAAGCCGCCGCCGACCTCGCCGCCTGGGACCGCGACTCTCTCGAGATCTAACGATCTGCAGCGGGCTCTGCGGCGGACGCCTCGTCCATCGTCGCGGCTTGGGAGCAGTCCGTGCGCACGGCATTGGTGCCCTCCATGTATTGACAAGTAGACACGGACGACGTATTGTCCGAACAGTGTTAGACTTACCGAAGCGCGATCGTCGTGCCGAACGCCGTGAGGCTACGATAGCGGAGATCCTCGATGCTGCTTGGGAACTAGTACGCGAGGAGGGCCTCGCCGGGCTGTCGATGCGCGACCTCGCGGGGCGTGTGGGGATGCAGGCGCCGTCGCTGTACTCCTACTTCGAATCGAAGCACGCCATCTACGACGCGATGTTCGCTCAGGGAGCACGTGCCTATCTCGAGCAGGAGGCACTCGTCGCGTCGACCGGTGATCCGCTGGCCGACCTGCAAGCAGGCTGCCGCTTCTTTGTCGTGTTCTGCACTGAGAATCCGGTGCGGTATCAGTTGATGTTCCAGCGCACCATCCCCGGGTTCGAGCCCTCATCGGCGACCTTCGCACTCTCGATCGAAGGCCTGGAGCGGCTGAAGGCGCGACTTGCCGGCGTGGGCATCACCGACCAGCGATCCCTCGATCTACTGACCGCGCTCGGTACCGGTATCACGGACCAGCAGATCTCCAACGACCCCGGTGGTGATCGCTGGACCAGCCTTGTCGACGAGGCAATCGAGATGTACTTCAACCATGCAACAACTAAGACCACACACCCGAGAAGGACACGGAAATGAACATGACTGCCACAGCGGTGGACACCATCCGACCGATCAATCGATCCGAAGCCCGATCGTTGGCTGCCACAGAGAACGAGCGTGTGCTCGACCTCCTGCGCTCGCTGACCGATGGTGACTGGTCCAAGCCGACCGATTGCCCGGCGTGGGACGTGCGAGCTCTGGCCGGTCACATTCTGGGCGGCATGGAAGGGTTCTGCTCCTTCGGTCGGCTGACCCACCTGATGCGCGCTGCCAAGAAGGAGGCGGGCAGAGGCTCGTTCGTCGACGGCATGACAACGGTGCAGGTCCGCGAGCGCGCCGATCTCAGCCACGCCGAGTTGCTGCGTCGGCTCGCGGATGCAGGACCCCGGTCAGCACGCTTCCGCTCGCGAGTACCGAGGCCATTCCGAGCGATGCCGATGAAGCAAGAGTTGCTCAGCGGAGCGACGGAGAGCTGGAAGATGGGCTACCTGCTCGACACGATCCTCACCCGCGACACCTGGATGCATCGGGTCGACATTGCCCGCGCCACTGGGCGAGCGTTCGTGCAGACCGCCGAACACGACGGGCTCATCGTCGCCGACGCCGTGGCCGAATGGGCTCGCCGGCACGGCCAACCCTTCACGCTCGAGCTCACCGGCACGGCTGGAGGCACGTTCACCGCAGGGTCCGATGGTGAAGTCCTCAGTCTCGACGCTGTCGAACTGTGCCGGATCTTCTCGGGCCGAGCGACCGGAAGCGGCCCTCG
>JAENVT010000075.1 GCA_016650435.1 Ilumatobacteraceae bacterium | reverse complement strand
CCACGGGGCACACGATCGACAACCACGGTGAGGAATGAACCGAACAACAAGCCGTACGCGGCAGCAATAGCAATTGTCATAAGTAGTAGAGCCACTCCTCGGGGCGGCGGGCAACACGGGAGGCTAGTCCGATGTTCAATCCAGACCAGGCGTTAGTGACATTGCTGCAGGCATCTGTCGCAGCGGGTGCCAGTGACTTGCACCTTTCAGTCGGTCGTCCGCCAACGGCGCGTCGCGACGGCACGCTCGTTCCGTTCGAGGGTGTTGGCATTCTGACGCCACAAGATACCGAGCGCATCGTCTTGTCGTTGCTGAAGGACTTCCAACGCAAAGAGCTGGAGGAAGTGCAACAGGTCGACTTCTCGTTCGGCCTGGAAGGTCTCGGCCGTTTCCGTGCCAACGCCTACAAGCAGCGCAACACGTATGCACTCGCCCTTCGTGTTGTGCCATTCCGCGTTCGCTCGCTCGAGGAGCTCGGTGCGCCCCCGGCGTGCACCGACATTCTCAACAAGCCGTACGGTCTGGTGCTTGTTGTGGGTCCGACCGGCTCCGGTAAGAGCACCACGTTGGCGGCGATGATCGATCGCATCAACGCAACCCGTCCGGTCCACATTCTCACGATCGAGGATCCGGTGGAATATCTCCACTCGCACAAGATGGCGATGGTCAACCAGCGCGAAGTAGGCACCGACGTGCTGAGCTTCACCGACGGTCTGCGCAGCGCACTGCGTGAAGATCCCGACGTCATCCTCCTCGGCGAAATGCGCGACCTCGATTCAATCGCCATCACCTTGACACTTGCGGAGACCGGTCACCTGGTGTTCGGCACCCTGCACACCAACGACGCCTCCCAAGCCCTCGACCGTATCGTCGACGTCTTCCCCCCTGAGCGACGCGACCAGATCCAGATCATGCTCGCCGGCTCGTTGCAGGGAGTGATCAGCCAGCGTTTGCTGCCGGCAGAGGGCGGCGGCCGAGTCGCGGCATACGAGGTCTTGATGGCCAACGACGCCGTCCGCAACCTCGTGCGGGAGGGCAAGTCGCGTCAACTGCGCAACACGATGATCTCCGGCCAGCAGGAAGGCATGCAGACCATCGAGATGGACCTCGCCCGCCTCGTGGCCAGTGGCATCATCAGCTTCGAGACGGCTGCCGGCGCAAGCGCCTACCCCAAAGAGATCATGGCTCAGGCAGCAACCGCTCGCTCGCAGATGCAGGCCATGGCAACAGTTGCCGCCGGACAGGCAGCCACGACCGGATCCGGGCAGCTCATCGGCGCCTGACGCTGGACAACCATGGTTGCAGCACGGCTTCCCTACAAGACCCTGGGCGGCATCGTGCCGTGTCCTGGGGGCTGGCTGATCGTGCCGGCGCGCCTCGCGGGTGTGACTGTCAACGCCGAGGAGCCCATGGTCGCGGCAACGTTGCTCGACGTGCTCGAGTACAAACCGAAGTTCGACGCTGCGGCCATCTTTGCACCAGTGGGTTTCTATGAGGAGCCGGTTGGTCCATATCGCCCGTGCGATGCAGAAGCCCGGGAAATGGTTGGCTGGCCGCGAGTGGTCGGGGTGACCCCGATGCCGTCGCGCGCTGCCCTCCGGGCGCGCGACCGCGACGCGGCCCGCGAGATCGAACCATGGCTGACGAACTCCGATTTCAGGCGATTCAAGTGGTGGCGTGAAGCCGAACGCGATTTCCAGCCGTTCCACCAGCGGATGTTTTTCTCCGCTCATCCCGATCTCAGCTTTACGGCGCTCAACGGCGACGAACCGTTGACGACGTCGCCCCACCACCCGGAGGGCGTGCTTCAGCGAATGCAGTTGCTCCGCGAAAAGCTTCCAGGCGTCGAGGAGATCATCTTGCGGGTGCCGCCTACGGGAGCTGGGCAACTTCACCTGTTGCAGGCTTGCGCCCTGGTTTTCACGGCGCGTCGTGCGGCAGGGCGGGCGATGAGCCGACTGCCGATGGATCCCAACTGGGACGAAGCCGGCATGCGGATGGAACTGGTTCGCTAGGTCGCCAGCACGACCCTGTCGAACTCGGGGTCGCTCGATGACGGCGATCGATGGAACGCCCACACGACGACGGCGAGCGCTGCGGTCAATCGCAGCACGCCTCGTGCGGTGTCCGACGGCACCAACCAGGTCGGAGCCAACGCCACAACGGCAGCGAGCGTGAGCCACGGGAACCGCCTGCGGTCGAGCAGATCCCAGATGAGAACCCCGATCACCAACCCGGGGGTGTAGTAGCTCCACGTTGCCGGGTCGGTGGCGATTCGTACGGCGATCGCCGCGGCGATAACGGATTCCGGCCGGTACTTCAGCACCAGAATGCACGCGACGGTGAAACAAGCGACGAGTTGAGCAACGCGCAGCCAACCGGGTATCGAATCGGTGGTCACTCCTAACCGGGCAAGCACGGAGTCGGGAAACAGGTTCACAGTCGGTCGCGTGGCCTGCAGCGCATTGGGAGTGCCGACGATGAACGGCAACCAGACGACGGCAGCGAGCGCACACGCAACGATCGGCGAACGAAGATCGCGCTTTCGTGTCGCCAACGTCAGGGGCAAGAAGATGACGCCCCACGGTTTGCTGATGATGGCGATGCCAATGGCCAGTCCCGCTCGGAGCGGCCGCTCGGCGCGTGCTTCGTGCTGGGCCGCCACGGCGCAGGTCAGTGTCAGCGCATCGTCGAGGTGGCCGTAGCCGCCCAGCTTTGCCCAGGTGAAGGCGACGAAACAGCCGCCGACGAGCACGAGGACTTCGTCATGCATCCGGCCACGCATCGCTCGGGCCGTCAGCTCCAGCAGGCGAACGCTGACCAAGCCAAGCGCGGCGCAGACGACGGCGGCCAGTACGAACCCATCCCGGGGCGTATGGCTGAACAGCCAAGCAAGCGTCAGTGACAGCGGCCCCGTTTGCACCTCGTGGTGCTGTTCGTAGACGTGCAGGCCCGCTGAGCCGAACATCGCCCGGCCGGCATCGACGAACTCGTTCCAGTCGCCCCGTCCGCCCGATACGACACCGGCGGTTAGCGATACGCCCGCAATGATGCCGTATCTCCATCGGCCGACGCGTTCCAGGGGATGATCCAACTCCACGTCGGCGTCCTATCAGACGCGAGCGAACTTGAACAGACAACGCATTGTGGAAAAGCAAAGGAGCCGGGCCCGAAGGCCCGGCTCCTTGAAGCTTGTTAGCTGATGGGTCAGCCGGTGAACGTTGCGCAGTCTGTGCCGACGACACCGGTGATGGTGTAGCTAGCAGCTGCACCCGTGCCGGCGCCGACAGCGACGGTGAAGTTCGGCGACACTGCGTGGATGAGTCCAGCAGTCTTCAGTGCGGGCTGGTCGGCGTACACGCCGGTGTTGGCGTTGTTGGCCTCTTCAGCAGTCTGGAGGACCTTGAGGTCCGACTGGCAAGCGCTGGTCTTGCCCTTGTTGGTGATGCCGGTCACTGCGAACACCGTAACGGTGGCCAAGATGCCGAGGATCACGATGACGATCAGCAATTCAACGAGCGTGAAGCCCTTGTCTTGCTTTGACTCAATTTCGATGTGGTTTTCCATGATTAGCGTTCCTCCCGCTTTTTAGGGGTTTCAATCCACGTTGTGAACGCTCTTGGTGGATAGTCCCCGCAAGCGCAAATAAATGATCGGAACGAACGGGTGGCTCCTTGAGAGGAAAATTCGCAAGCCTTTCTCAAGGCTTTGGGGTTCAAGAGTCAAGCCCGTTCGACCGATACGTCCTATGCAGGCCCGCGTGGGTGCCCGTCACTCAGACGCAAGAGAAGAAGGACAGCAAATGAGACGCAATGAGAAGAGCTGGATGGAACTCGATGAGCTGCTGGAGCCGTTTCTTCCGGCCGAGCACAACGAGACGGGCACGGTCGTGGCAGTCGAGTTCCGCAACCGACTGGTCAAGCTCGAGCAACAGGTGCTGTCGCAGTACACCTCAATGGCCGCCTACGCGACAATCGCCAAGCAAGACGTCGAGGCAGTGAAGGTCGAGGCACGTGCGGACCTCGATCGCTCGCAGGCAACCGTGATCGGATTGACCGAGAAGCTGCGCAACGAGATCAATGCCCGACTCGAAGGAATCGAGCGTCGCTCGGCCGGCGGGGATCTGTCGGAAGACGGCGCCTCGCGGCTCGCCAATGTGGAGCGCGACCTTGCGTCGGCCCTCACAGCACTGCAGCAATGCCTGCAGGAGAACCAAGAACTGCGCACCCAGGTCGCTGCTCTCGTCGAGCAGCAGATGCAGGAGCAGGGTTGGCTCGTCAGCAGCGGCACGCCAGAGGCGCTCTACCTGCGCTGATTTTCCTGGGCTGATTTACTCCTGGACGAGTTCGATCAACGTACCGAAGCTTCCCTTCGGATGAATGAATGCAACCGTTGTACCGCGACTTCCGGGCCTCGGCTGTGCATCGATGGCCGTAGCACCTGCTGCAACCATCGCTGCCAACGCGGCCGCGCAATCGTCGACCCGATAGCCGACGTGGTGCAGGCCCTCGCCGCGCTTCTCGATCGAGCGGGCTATCGGTGAATCAGGCCGCGTAGCCGCCGTCAGCTGGATGTAGCTGTCGGCAACCTTCAGCAGTGCTTCTTCCACGCCGTCGCTCTCGACGATCTCGCGGTGGTCGACCTTTGCGCCGAAGGCCCGTCGGTAGTAGTCGATCGCCGCATCGAGGTCGCGGACCGCGATGGCGATGTGGTCGATCTCGGTCAGCAACATAGTTTGAGTAAACCAGATCGGGTGACGCCGCGGCGAGATCGCCGGGCAGGTCGCCGGGCAGGTCGCCGGGCAGGTCGAGGGGGGCGGCTCACCGGCGGAAGCGGTGCAACTTGTCGCCGAGTTTGTCGCGCAGTTCGGGGTCGGTCACGCCGAGGCCTTCGGTTGGCGCCAGGCACAGCACGCCGAGCTTGCCCTCGTGCATGTTGTGGTGCACCTGATACGCAGCCTCGCCCGTCTGTTCGAGCGGAAAGACCTGTGACAGCACGGGGTGGATCATGCCCTTCGAGACCAGTCGGTTCGCTTCCCACGCCTCTTTGTAGTTGGCGAAGTGACTGCCGATGAGCCGCTTCAGCCGCATCCAGAAATGGCGGTTGTCGAACTCCATCATGAAGCCGCTCGTCGCCGCGCACGAGACAACTGTGCCGCCGCGCTTGGCGACGTACATCGACGCCGCGAACGTCGATCGGCCAGGATGTTCGAAGACGATGTCGGGATCTTCGCCGACGAGCTCGCGGATGTCTTTTCCGAAGCGGCGCCACTCGCCCTCATCGTGGGTGTGCTCGTCCTTCCAGAACCTGTAGTCGCTCGCTCGTCGATCAATGACTGCCTCGACGCCCATCGACTTCAAGATCTCGGCCTTGTCGGGCGATGACACGACACATACGGGAATGCCCCCGCCATTGAGCACGTATTGCGCGGCGTAGGCGCCGATCCCTCCGGTCGCACCCCAGACCAGCACGACGTCGCCCTGCTTCATCGCTGCCCCGTTTCTCGATACGAGCATCCGGTAGCTCGTCGAGTTGCACAGCGCGTTGACCGCAGCTTCTTCCCATGTGAGGTGGGCGGGCTTCGGCAGCAGCTGGTTGATCTTGACCACCGCGAGGTCGGCGAGACCGCCGAAGTTGGTCTCGTATCCCCAGATCCGCTGATTGCTGGCCATCATCGAATCGTCGTGCGAGGTCTGGTCTTGATCGTCGACATAGTTGCAGTGCACGGTGACGCGGTCTCCGGGCTTCCAGTTGCGCACCGCAGCGCCGACGCGCAGCACCACGCCGGCGGCATCGCTGCCCACGACTTGATACGGCTGATCGTGGCGTCGGGCCCACTCGCTCTCGCGTCCGAGCCGCGAGAGTGGGCCGAACGTGCTGACCGGCTCGAAGATGCTGCTCCACACTGTGTTGAAGTTGATGCTGCTGGCCATCACCGCGACGTACGCCTCGTCGGGCGCCAGTTGTGGTGTCGGCACAATGCCGACGTGCAAGCTCTTGCGCGGGTCTTTATCGGCCGAGGCAACGCCGGCCCACATCGTCTCTTCGGCCTTCAACACGTGAGCTGCTCGATACTGGTCGGGAATCGCCAGATGAGCGAGGTCCTCGCCAATGGCTCCGTTCTCGATCGCCTCGACGAAATGCTCCATGAAAAGACGATAGTGACACCGCACGAACTCCCGGAAGTGATTCGGTGAATCGACGTGTGCACCACCCGTGCAGGCGTGCCGCGGGAGCACCCACACGGCCTACCCACTACCCTTGATCCCGTGCCCAATAGACGCAGGAGCGGCTTCTGGCGCGCCTCGTTCGTTGCCGCGGCGATGATTGCGCTCAGCGCTTGCAACCCGAACCGCTTCATCAGCGGCTGGGTTCCCTATTGGAACGCGCCCGACGGACGAGTTGGCTTCATGGATCCAGCGGCCACGTCGATGTTCTCCGACGTCTCGCCGTTTTTCTTCAGCGCGTTGCCCGATGGCACGATCGGGCTGGTCGGCTCGGCAACGCAACTCAACACGACGTCCCACCAAGCTCACATCCGCGGGCTGCACGTGCTGCCATCGATCACCGATGGCAGTGGCAAGTTGGTGATGGCGGCGGTCCTTGCCGACCCAACCAGCCGGGCCGCGCACATCGCCAACATTGTTTCGCTCACCGCGACATACCCAGAGATAGACGGTGTCGACCTCGACTACGAGGGATTCGCCTTCAACGATGGTCGCGCCTCATGGGCGACAACTCAGCCCGCATGGAGGGCGTTCGTCTCGGAGCTTGCCACGGCCCTGCACAACAGCGGCAAGTTGCTTTCTGTCACCATTCCGCCGACGTGGGTCGCGGCCGGTAACGAGACGGGCTACCCGGTCTACGACCAAGCTTTCATCGGGGTGTACGCCGATCGAGTCCGGCTGATGGTGTATGACTGGAGTGTCAGCTCGCCGGGGCCGATTTCGCCGATCACTTGGCTCAATCAGGTTGTTGCGTACAGCAACACTGCGCTGGCGAACTACAAGTCCAAGTTGCAACTCGGCATCCCGGCCTACGGCCGCAACTGGGGGCGCAAGGTCAACAGTTCCGAGATATGCCCCGATGGAGCATTGAACACCAGCAGCATCGAACTAGAGAACATGCAGGCGCTGATCGATGCTCACGGCGCCACACCAGCCCGTCACCAGGAGTCGGGCGAGATGTACTTCTCGTACGACGTCGTCGCCACGGGATACAGCACCGCCGCGATTCCCCCGCCGCCGTATGTGCCGCCGCCGAATGTCGCCCCACGGGTTGCCGCTCCGGCAGCTGGGAGCGCCCTGCAGCCGGCACTGCGGTTGACGCCACCAACGACGCAGCTGTCGTGCACTGTTCGTCACTACGTCTATTACCCCGACGCCGCCGCGATCCAACAGCACGCCCAGGTCGCGCTGAGCAACGGATGGTCCGGTGTCGTGCTATGGGCTCTCGGCTACGAGACGGCCGATGTCTATGCGGCGCTGGCCAACACCACGCCGTAGATTGTTCGTACGCGAGAGAGGGAGAGAGCCGTGGCAGGTTCGTACATCGTCGCCGGGGCACGGACGCCGATTGGCAAGCTCGGTGGAGCGCTCGCTTCGTTGAGTGCCGCCGATCTCGGCGGTCTGGCGATCAAGGCAGCACTCGAGCGCGCCGGCGTGTCGCCCGAAGAGGTCGAGCACGTGCTGATGGGTCAGGTGTTGATGGCGGGGCAGGGTCAAGTGCCTTCGCGTCAGGCCGCGGTCAAAGCTGGCATCCCCCTGAGCGTGCCGAGCGTCAACATCAACAAGGTCTGCCTGTCGGGTCTCAACACGATCTACCTCGCCGACCAGATGATCGCTGCCGGCGAGGCCGACATCGTCGTCGCCGGTGGGATGGAGAGCATGTCCAACGCGCCGTACCTTGCGGCCGGCGCGCGGAGCGGGCTTCGCTACGGCAACGCCGAGCTCGCCGACTCGATCATCCAAGACGGTTTGTGGTGTGCGTTCGATTCGTGCCTCATGGGCCTCGGTACGGAGCGGTACGCCGCTGGTGGCATCACCCGCGAGCAACAAGACGAGGTTGCGGTGAAGTCGAACGAGCGTGCCGCGAACGCGATCAAGGATGGTCGTCTTGGCGACGAGATCACACCGGTCAGCATTCCGCAACGACGCGGCGAACCGATCCTCTTCGAGACGGACGAGGGTGTGCGCCCTGGCACGACGATGGAATCACTCGCAGCGTTGCGGCCGGCGTTCGACGCGCAAGGCACCATCACCGCGGCCAACGCATCGCAGATCAGCGACGGCGGATGCGCACTCGTGATGATGAGCGAACGGGCTGTGAATTCGCGCGGTGTTTCACCGCTCGGACAGTTCGTGAGCTACGGCATGGTCGCCGGACCCGACAACGCATCGCTGTTGCATCAACCCAGCCGAGCGATCAGCGCGGCCCTGGTGCGCGCTGGCAAGACCGTCGCTGATGTCGATCTGTTCGAGATCAACGAGGCGTTCGCCGCGGTGGGCATTGCCTCGATGGAAGAGCTGGGCATCACCGACGAGATCGTTAACGTCAACGGCGGCGCGATCGCCCTTGGTCACCCCATCGGAATGAGCGGAAATCGTCTCGCGTTGACTCTGCTGCACGAGTTACGCCGTCGTGGTGGAGGCTTGGGAGCGGCCGCATTGTGCGGTGGAGGCGGACAAGGCGACGCGTTACTTGTTCGTAGCCTTTGAGCACGAAGTTAGTCGGCCAGTAGTTGTCCGAACACTGCTGGTAGATATTGCTTGACATGTACGGGCATGGACCGTAATATAACCGTCACATAGACGTTAGTGACACCGTCCTGTTGCTGACGTGAGTTCTGGGGTACCGCCTCTGGAGCTGGCCCGTCCGCCCGCTACCAGGTCCAGGAGTGGTACCCCAGCCTATTTTTCCGGACAATCGCTGTGGCGGTGACTACCCAGTCAGTTCGCGGCGGCCCTCGAGTGCCCGACCGAGTGTCAATTCGTCGGCATATTCCAAGTCGCCGCCGACCGGCAGCCCGCTGGCGATGCGTGTCACCCGAATCCCGAATGGCCGCAACATTCGCGCCAGATACAGAGCGGTGACCTCGCCCTCGGTGTTGGGGTTGGTGCACACGATCACCTCTTGCACGCCCTCAGGTTCGAGGCGTGCGAACAGCTCCTTCATCTTCAACTGTTCTGGGCCGATCCCGTCGAGTGGGCTCATCGCACCGAGCAGTACGTGATAGCGACCGCGGAACTCACCAGTCTTCTCGATCGAGACGATGTCTCGTGATTCCTCGACGACGCAAAGGGTCGTTGTGTCGCGGCGATCGTCGAGACAGATCGGGCACAGATCCCCATCGGCGAAGTTCCAGCATCGCACACAAAATCGCACCCGAGCCTTGGCGTCGGTGATCGACATCGCCAGCCGATTGACGTCGTCGGCGGGCACCTTGAGGAGGTGGAAGGCAATGCGCTGCGCCGACTTGGGTCCGATACCGGGCAGGCGTCCGAGCTCGTCGATCAACGCTTGAACGGGCTGGGTGTAGACCGCCATCAGGGTCGCTCGTCGATGATCTCGGAACCCGGGAACGCCTGAGTCAGTCGATCGATCGGCGAGATGATGGCCTCGGGCGGTACGTCGACGAGATCGCCTGTGTCGATGTCTTCGTCGGCTTGTGCCGGCTCGGCGCGCTTCAGCTGCACCACGTTGTCGTCGTGCGATGCGTGGTCGACGACCAGTGACAAGGGGATTGGCCGCCCGGCAGCAGCGGCTAACGCCTTCTCGACTTCGCGGCGGTATTCCTCGGCACGTGCTCGATGCGGTTCGCCGGCGAAGCCGATGACCAACGCCTCGCCCGACATCGCGCCAACATGCGCCCCCATGTAGATCGCCTTGGTCATGCCGCGAAGCGCCGGGCGGACCTGGGTCTCGAACAGCGACGGGATCTGGCTGTTGTCGATGGCTTTGTCGACGGTCGTGGTGCTGTTCGCCGATGCGGTGGGCGCGGTGGAAGCGTCGGCCGCCGGCTGCGACGGATGCGTGCTCGCCGGCGAAGAGCCCGGTGCTGTCTCGCGTCTGGCGCGACCGCCGATCGTCGCCCGACCCGTGTTGGGATCTGTCGGCACGGTCTTCGGCGGCGCGGGGCTCGTGACGCCGGCGGCGACCGTTTGCTCGAGGCGTTCGAGCCGCGACATCAAGCTGTGCAGGTCCGCGCCTGAGGCGTCGTGGGTTAGTTGCACCAGGGCGACCTCGAGCAGCAATCGCGGGTCGGGTGCATGGCGCATCTCGACCAGCATCTCGCCGAGACGCTCCATGGCCCGCACGATCGATGCAGCACCAAGACGTGTGGCTTGCGACGACACCTCGGCCTCGCGTTGCGCGGGCAGCTGGACGAGCTCCGGTGCCATGAGGGCAAGGAAGCAGTCGCGCAGGTGGCGGATGATCTCTTCGGTGAGCGTGCGCGGGTCACGACCTTGCAGCACGGCGTGGGCGACGACGGCAAGTGCTCGGCCGGGATCGTTCTCGATGAACGCCTCGACGAACTCGTCGAGCGGCGTCGCCTCTGGTGTCTCACCACCACTGGCGGCGACCAGCTCGAGCGCCGAGATGGTGTCGCGCGCCGATCCGCCACCTTGGCGCAGCACGGACTCGACGGCAGCGTCGGTGACATCGATGCCGGCGTCGGCGGCCAACCAACGGATGTGCTGCTCGAGAACATCCATCGGGAGCAGATGAAATTGCAGGTGTTGCGTGCGACTGCGGATGGTGTCGCTGACCTTTTGCGGATCGGTGGTCGCGAGCACGAACACGACATGTGGAGGTGGCTCTTCGAGCGTTTTCAGCAGCGCCGCCTCTGCTGCCTTCGAGAGCATGTGCACT
>JAENVT010000074.1 GCA_016650435.1 Ilumatobacteraceae bacterium | reverse complement strand
TCGTCGCGATGGATCGACGGAATGGCCTGCTCGCGGCTTTGCGGCTCGAGCTTGATCACTCGCACCCGGCCGAAATTGGCGCCCACGGCATCGACGTAGGCGCGCAGCGTCGGCGACAGGGCGGCGTTCGAGGTCCACAGGGCACCCTTGTCGGTTTTGCCCTTGTCCCAGAAACCACGGCAGTCGAGCTCGCCGTCCGCCGAGGCCAGCGGGGCGAAGTTGGTGTCGCCGCCACTCTTCCAATCCATGTACTCCAGGCCGAGCCACTCCTCGAATGGAACGTCGAAGTCGAAATCGGCCAGCACCACCACTCCGGTCTCGGCGAGGGCAGGCAGACGGCGGTGCGAGGTGTGCAGCGGGATCTTCACGCTCCAGTGATCTTGCGTGGGCCAGAAGCTCATGGCCGAAATCCTACGTGCTGACGGGCGTCGTATCAGGTGTAGGCAGCGTGTTGTACACCACGGCGCCCGTGGGGATCTGCAGCTCCTGGCCGGCTTGGATGTCGTCCACATTGGCGATCCCGTTGATCGCCTGCAGGTCGGCGAGGCGTACCTGGAAGGCCTTGGCAATCTTGCCCAAGGTGTCGCCGCGCTTGACGATGTAGAACCTCTGCACCGTCGTCGTCGTGATGAAGATGGTGGTCGTCGTCGAGACCGTCACAATCGGTGGCAGCGTCTCGGAAGCCGCGCCGTCGCTGCCACACGATCCAGCAGCTAACGGCAAGATTGTCGCCATAGCAACCAGTCCCCACAGCCGCGCCCGGTTCACGGAGGGTGATGCTATGCGGGTTCGGCCGCGAGTTCCACGGCGTCGTACGCTGGTCACCATGTCGCCGGGCGAGTACCCAGGTGCCGTTGCGCCCGCACGGCAGTACAAGATCGACGTCGGCGGTCTCGGTTTGGCCATCCACGAGTGGGGTGAAGAGGCTGCTCAGCCCCTATTTCTGGTCCACGGGGGGTTCGATTTCAGCCGGACCTACGAGGTCTTTGCGCCCAAGCTTGCAGCCGCCGGATGGCGGGTCGTGGCTTGGGATCAACGCGGCCACGGCGACAGCGATCATGCGCCCTTGTACGGCTGGGATGCCGATATTCGCGATGCCATGGCCGTGATGGACTCCATCACTCAGCGCCCCGCTCCGGTCATCGGGCACAGCAAAGGGGGCTCGCTGATGATCCAACTGGCCGACGCCCAGCCCTACCGCTTCAGTCATCTGGTCAACCTCGACGGGCTCCCATCCAAGCGCCGGGTACCCGACGTGGCCGAGCACGAACGCACGCGGATGGTTGCCGGCGAGATCTCCGGCTGGCTCGATCACCGGCGGCGCAGCGCCGAGCTGACTCGCTACCCGGGAACGATCGAAGAGCTCGCCCGACGGCGTGGGCGGATGAACCCTCGCCTGCCGTTCGAATGGCTCTGCCACCTCGTCACCGTGGGAGCGAGGCAGGACCCGGACGGCTGGCGGTGGAAGATCGATGCTTCGATGCGCTTTGGCGGTTTCGGCCCGTGGCGGCCCGAGTGGACGATGACCCGCCTGCCGGGGCTCGGCATGCCCTTCCTCGGCCTGCTCGCCTCGGAGTTGGAGGAGATGGGGTGGGGCACCGTTCCTCACAATCTCGCCCAATTTGTCCCCGAAGGCGGTCGCGTCGAGGTGATCGAGGGTGCCGGCCACTTCGTGCACATCGAAAAACCCGATCTCGTCGCCGGCATGGTGCTCGACTTCCTGGGGTCCACATGACGATCACCATGTTGCGGCACAACAAGGTCGATCTAGCCCTGCACACCCTTCGCGAGGGTTCTGGCAGGGCGCTTTTGCTGCTTCACGGCCTCGGCGAAGCCTCGCCGGCGCAACCTCCGCAGTGGGCACAGCGATGGATCGGGCCTGTCGTTGCGCTCGATTTCACCGGTCATGGCAACTCGACGGTCCCGCCGGGCGGCGGCTACACGGCCGAGATCGTGCTGGCCGACGCCGATGTCGCCCTAGCCGAACTGGGTTCGGCGACCGTGGTTGGCCGTGGTCTTGGTGCCTACGTCGCCCTGATGCTGGCCGGCGCCCGTCCACAGCAGGTCCGCGGCGCCGTGTTGTGCGACGGGCCGGGCTTGGCCGGCGGTGCCATCGGGCCGACGTCGCAGAGCTTCGTCACCCTGGCCCCAAGCCCGCATCCGCCGGATCCGTACGCTCTGTTCGAGCTGTCGCGCGACCTCCGGCCGCCCGACTACGCGACCCTGTTCGTGCGCATGGCCGTCGAATCATCAGGTCTCGAGGAGCCAATCGCAGTCGCTGCGGTGGTCCGCCCGCCGTGGCTGGCAGCCGTGGTTGACGAACTTGGGGTGATCGCTTGTTCGGTCGGCGAGGCGCTGGCGATGTACGCCCCAACTACCGCGTGACACCCATCTGAGACAATGGGGCTCGGACAATGATTCGTAGGGTGATCACCATCAGCGCGCACAACAATCCGAAGAAACCGACCATGTGCGGCGGCTCCACGTAGATGGCCGCGCGTTGGGTGCGTCCGGGCCGCGGCGTCGCCGAGGGTGCGGCACAGGCGATCGCCGAGCTACAAGGCGATGATCCGCTTGCCGAGGTCATCGTCGTGGTCGCGCCTGGGGCAACCGCCGGCACGCTGCGCCGCCTCTTGCCCCGGGTGTCGGGTGGCGTCGCCGGAATCCGCTTCCTGACCCCCATCGACTTGGCGGTCGAGCTCGTTGATTCCTCGGTCAGCACAAAGCGTGCCGTCACTACTCAATTGCAGCTGGCAGCGATCACGTCGGTGCTCAGCAGCGATGACTGTCCAGCGGTCTTGCACGGCGTTCGCGATCATCCGGCCACCATTGACGCGCTGGTCGACATGGCGGTCGCGTTGCGCGCCGCGCACGTCGGCCGAGCCGCGTTGCAGTCGCTGGCAGGCGACCCGACGTCGGTTCGCTCGGCATTGGTCGACGTGGTCGGGCGCGCCCGACAGCGTCTCGTCGACTTGGGGGTTCGCGACGAGAGCGCCACCATCGCTGCGCTCGACGCCGTCGACGACGCCACCTTGGCCGGCCTTCGTCTCGTACTCGTCGTCACCGACACGTTCCATCCCGCGCAGGTTCCTTTCTTGCGCCGGCTGGCCGGGCAGCCGGCGTGCCGGGTCGTGTCGGTCGTTCCCGCAGAAACAGATTCGGCGCTGATCGACCAGCTCGGTGCCCTTGGCTGTGGCGATGTGCCGCAGCCGCCCAGCGTCTCGGTGCCGCGCCTGATTTCATGTCCCGACCCCGACGAAGAGGTGCGGCACACACTTCGCCAATGCGCCCGGCTGATCGACGACGGCGTGCCGGCCGACGACATCGCCATCGTCTGTGCGGCACCGATGTATCGCCGCCCGGTCCGCGACGAGCTGCAACGTGCCGGCATCGCCTGGTCGGGCGGCGCGGTCGAGCGGTTGCGCGGCTCGATCGCCGGCCAAGTGCTTCGTCACGTCGTCGATGGTGTGGTTGGCGAGTGGGATCGGCCGAGTGTTTTCCGGCTGCTCTCGGTAGCGCCGGTGTATCCCGTTGGTGAGCTGGGTGCCCCGAGACGCGTCGGCCAGTGGACGTCGTTGTGCCGCAAGCTCGGCCTCGTGACCGAGGCCGACTGGGCGCGAGCGGAAGGGGCGCTCGTCGCGTCCAACGTCGCCCGGCGAAGGCGGTGGTCCGACGCGACTGCTGATTCCCCACCAACCGGAAAAGAGATCGCCGACACCGAAGCGCTCGCCCGACTGTTGAAGCTGGTCGAGCGACTCAGCAACCAATCGAAGCGAGTTCGTAAGGCGTCCACATGGGAAGCCGCTGTCAAGGCGCTCAGCGCAATCCTCGACGATCACATCGGCGTGCCGACGTGGCGCGAGCGGGCGTGGGCCGACGGGCCGGCCTGGCAGCGCAACGCGGCAGATCACGTCGAGCGAATCGTCGCCGGCCTCGCCGAACTCGATCACGACGGGATTGCTGTGCCCTACACCGCGGCCACGATGCGGCAGGTCATCGGGACACTTCTCGATACGCCGGTGCGTCGGCGTGGAGATGCCGCCGGCGCGGTTTCGATCGCCGATATTGGTGGCGCGGTCTGCATCGACGCCGCGCACGTCTTCGTCGTCGGTCTCAACGAAGGCGTGCTGCCGGCATCGACCACCGACGATCTGCTGCTCGGTCGTGACCTTCCCGAGGCCGCCGCGAGGGTGATCGAGGGCCCGCGCGCCCCGGCTTCGCGCGCCGAGCGGGCGTGGAACGCGCTGCTCGCCAGCGATGCTTCGGTGACGGGAACCTTGGCCCGCACCGACCTCCGGCGCGGTGGCGAGGTCTATCCCTCACCCCTGCTCGCTGGCATGCCGATCGAAGTTCACCAGTCGCACGCGATCGGGTTGCTCGAGGGCGATTTGCTGACTACATCCGAACGCCTAGCCAGAACCGATCAGTCACACCTCGCGTCGTGTCGGTTGGGCCGCCGTGCCAATGCGCTGCGGGCCCGCTTGGATCCCGAGCCGACCGAATTCGACGGAATGGTTGGGCCACATCCGGGCCTGATTCCCGACGGCAGGCCGTGGGCGATCACTTCGGTCGAGCAACAGGCACGCTGTGGCCTCGGCTACTTTGGTCAGTTCGTGCTCGGGATCAGCGACGAGACCGACGCAGCGACAATCATGTCGATCGAGCCGGCCGAGCGCGGCGTCTTGGTGCACGCTGTGTTCGAGCGTGTCGCCGACGAATGGCTCAGCCTCGACGTAGCTCAGCGGCCCGATTGGTTGCAGGGTGACCATCTTCGAGCGATGCACGACCGGGCGATCGCGGTGCTCGACGAGTTGGCTTCCACGATCGGACTCGAGCACCGCCTCGGCCACGTCAGTGCGTGGAGTGCAGAACGGGTCCACATTCTGCGGTCCATTGCCGCCACCCTCGACGCTGAGGCGGCCGAGTTGTCTCGACCCGTTGCATCGGAGCATTCGTTCGAGGGAGTGGAAGTCGTCGGCGCTGCATTCCGCGGCAAGATCGACCGTATCGACCTGATGCCCGACGGCGGTCTGCGGGTCACCGACTTCAAGACCGGCAGGGCCACCTCGGTGCGCAACGTGTTGGAGGATGGACGCCGGTTGCAGTTGCCGCTGTACGCACGTGCTGCCGATCGCGATCGCGCCATCCTGACGGGCCACGATCAGCCCGGCGCGCCCGCGGCGACGGCGCGATATCTTCACGTGCGCGAGGCCTCGGCGACATCGCGACCGGTCGCCCTTGACGCACCGCTCATCGCCCAGTTCGAGGCCTATGTGCACCGTTGGTTGGACGAGATCGCCGAAGGTCATTTCATCCCGCGGCCGCATCCATCCAACGGTCGATGCCTGATGTGCTGCGTCGACTCGCTCGGTGTCGAGGAGCTTGCCGAACGGGCCCGACTGTTCAGCGACAATGTCGTCGACGTGGACGGTGACTGATGGATGCTTCGGTCGGCACGATCGTGTTGCCACCGTGGGTGCAATTTGACCCAGACAGGTCGATGGCTGTCTCGGCCGGGGCAGGCAGCGGCAAGACGACCAGTCTGGTAGCGCGGGTCGCCTCGCTGTTGCGAATGCCCGGCGTGCAGCCGAGTCAACTGGTCGTGATCACGTTCACCGAGAAGGCTGCGCGCGAGGTTTCCCATCGACTCCGTGAAGCCGTCGGAAGCTCGGTGACACTCGACGAAGCCTTCATCGGCACGATCCATGGATTCTGCCAATCGTTGCTGCGGCGCCATCCGATCGAGGCCGAGTTGCCTCCCAAGTTCACGACGGCCGACGAGCTGACCTCGGGAGCCATGGCCGACGAGCGCGCCGAACAGGCCGTCCAGACGTTGTACAACCTTGCGCTGAAGAAGCCCGCAATCGCAGAGGCCTTGATGGTCATCGCCTCCTTCGGGGCGATGCAGTTCCTCCCCGAGCTGGTCAGGGCTATCGACAACGACTGGCTGCGCTTCGCCGATTCGACACCCGAGCGTCCGATGTCGATCGGCGTTGCCCACTCCACCGTCATGCACATGCTCGACGGTGTCACCTCCGATCAGCGATACCTGACCGCCAGCAAGGGCATGCGTTCGAAGCTCGACGAGGCTCTCATCGATGCCCGCTCGACACTGGAGTTCGTCGAATCCGTACCCGCACTCTCCGCCGCGGCTGCCGCGATCGGCGAACGTCGACACGGGTCCAGCGCGGCGTGGGCTCCGTTCGCAGACGCTCTGCATTTTGCCAGCTGCGAGCCGGCGCTCAGTCAGTTGATGTCGGCGTTGACCCCGATCGTGATCGACTCGGCGCGCACCCGCATCAGTCGCGGCGAGTTGTCGTTCGACGATCTGCTCGTGCTGACCCGCCGCCTGCTCCAGACGCAGCCCGCTGTACGCGACGAGGTTCGTGCTCGGCATCGATACTTGTTCGTCGACGAGTTCCAAGACACCGATCAGGTGCAGTTCGACGTGATCACCGAGCTGACCGCAGCCGACAGCGCCCGTCCGCCATCGTCGCTGTTCGCCGTTGGCGACCCGAAGCAGTCGATCTACGGCTTTCGTCACGCAGATGTCGAGCTGTTCTCCAGCCTGCTGGCTGCCGACACGGCCGGCGAGCAACTGACGATCAATCGCCGTACTCGCGCTGATGTCTGCCTATGGATCAACGCGGTGCTCGGCCAACGGTTCGCCCGGGTCGACGATGCCGGCGAGGCCGATCAACAAGTCGCCTACACCTCGCTCGAGCCGCAACGCCTTCCGAATGCGTCGGGCGATGGGCCCGGAGTTGTCGTGCTCGGCATGCCGGGATGGTGCAAGGTCGAGCACGACTCGGCGGAGGACATGGCGCGGGCCGAGGCCGCCGACATCGCCGCACTCGTGCAGCGCATCGTTGGTGGCGGCGACGCGTGGATGGTCAGCGACAACTCCGGCGATCGCCCGGCGAGCTATCGCGACGTCACGGTGTTGATTCGCAGTCGCACACGCCTCGGCGTGCTCGAGCACGCCTTGCGCCAGACCGGCATCCCATACCGGGTGGAGGGCGGCACGTTGATCTACGGATCGCGCGAGGTCTACGAGCTTTTGCGAGTGCTGCGGGCGATCGATGACCCGACCAACCAATTGAAGGTCGTCACCGCGCTGCGCACATCGATCTTTGGGATCGACGATCGCCAGCTGATGCATCATCGCCTCGGCCCCGACACGGCTCCGGCGCGTTACCCGAAGGACTTCCGGGTCTTCGCCAAGGAGGCCGGCGTTGTCGGCGATGCACTGCGAACACTCGACCAGTTCGGCCGGCGCAAGCACGAGCGAACACCCGCCGAGTTGCTTGCTGAGCTGTACGACACCTGGCGAGGCGTGGCCGCAGCATTGTGCGAAGGCGAACAGGTTGCCCGCGAGACGTGGCGCAGGGTCCGCTATGTGATCGACGAGGCGCGAGCGTGGAGCGACGCGACCGGCGGAACGTTGGCCGAGTATCTCGCCTGGGTCGACCGTCGCATCGACGACGTCGATCGGGTCGAACTGAGCACCGATGAGGGCGAAGACTCCCTGCGGATCATGACCATCCACGCTGCAAAGGGTCTCGAGTTTCCCATCACGATCGTCGCCGGTCTTGGCGGGGCCGACGCAACGAATTCGGCCACCGGGCTGCACTGGCAGAACGGCAGGCCGTTGGTCCGCCTCGGAAAGATGACCAGCGCCGGACTGCGCGACATGACCGCTGTCGAACGCCAGCGAGATCGAGCCGAAGAAGCTCGGCTGCTGTACGTGGCTTTCACCCGGGCCAAAGACCATCTGGTGGTGTCGATGCATCACAAGTACGGCAACTGTGCTGCCGGCCGGCTGGTCGACGCTGTGGCTTCGGAATCTGCGATCGCGATCGCGGAGTTCGCGGATCCGCAGTTGCCGATCGCCCATCCGCCGAGTCACACCAGGCCGACCCCGGGCCAATCGCCGGTCGACGAACCGGAGGAATTGGATCGCACAATCGGCCAGGTGCGTCGGATCTGGACACCGAGCGGGTTGGCCAAAGCACTCGGCGACGCCGCCGGGCCGACCTCCGACGTCAGCCTCGTGCAGGGCTCGTTGTTCGCGGTCGACGACGACGACGCCGACGACGATGCGATTGCGCCAGGCGAACGATTCGGTGCTGCAGTCGGCCGCCGCCAACCCGACAGCGACGATCACGAAGCCACTGATCCGGGCAACCGCAAAGAGCCAGGCCCCAACGATCGTCCCAGCCGACGTGGTGGCAGATTCGGCACCGCCAAGGGCAGCGCCGTGCATGCGGTGATGCAGCAAGTCGCGCTTGATGACCCGATGCGTGGCCTGCCGACCTTGGTCGACGTGGCGGCAGAAGCCGAAGGGGTGCTCGATCGGCGACGCGACATCGAGACGATGGTCCAGTCGCTGCTCAAGGGCGAGCTGTTCTCAAGGATGCAGACGTCGAGCAACTGTCGCCGCGAGATGTACGTCGGCGCCCAGTTCGGCGAGGTCACCGTGTGGGGTTACGTCGATGCAGTGTTCGTCAATCCCGGCGGCACCCTGACGTTGGTCGATTTCAAGACCGACACGCTCATCACATCGCCGACCGAACTTGCCCTGCGTTACCAGCCGCAGATGTCGGCCTACGTCGCCGCGCTGCAGCAGGCCACCGGCATCCGGGTCAGCGAGGCGTGGCTATCCGTCGCTCAACCCGACGGGGCCGCCGCAGTCGAGATACTGGTTGATGTGGTCGAGGCCGCTGAACTCCTCGCGGCTGTGCAGGTGGCGCCGGTCTAGTCAGACGTTGCGTTGGCTGACGTAGTGCGCCAGGGCGATCAACTCGTCACGGCTCTTCGAGGTGATGGGTGCAACGGCGATCGCCGCGATCGCCTCGGCGGTGAGTTCGGCGATCTGTTTCTCCAACGCGGCCAACGCGCCGGTGTCGACAATGACCTGCTGGATACGTTCGATGTCGGCGTCGTCGAGGTGGGGTGATCCGACCTCGTCGAGCACCGCTCGTTGCGCCGGGGTCGACGCCCGAACGGCACGGGCCAGCAACGGCGTCGGCTTGCCCTCGCGCAGGTCTCCACCGACGGGTTTTCCGGTGACGGCCTCGTCGCCGAACGCACCCATCACGTCGTCGCGCATCTGGAACGCGTCGCCCAACGGCAGGCCATAGGCGCTCAGCGCCGGCAGCAGGTCCGCGGCGCGGTCGGGCGCAGCAAGGACGGCGCCGAGATGCAATGGTCGTTCGACGGTGTACTTGCCGCTCTTGTACCGGCAGATCCGTTCGGCTTTGTCGAGTCGCCGATCGCCTTGCACACTGCCGACGATGTCGAGCAGTTGGCCGATGTTCAGCTCGGTGCGCAACTCGTTCCAGATCACCCAGGCGTCGCGCGGCGCGTCGATCAGCAGCTGATCGGCCATCACGAAGGCCAAGTCACCGACGAGGATCGCCACACCTTCGCCGAATCGACGTGACTCGCCGGCCCAGCCGGCGGCAGCATGCTTGTTGGCAAACACGGTGTGGGTTGTGGGTGTGCCGCGCCGGCTGCCGGCGTCGTCCATGACGTCGTCGTGGAACAGCGCGAAGGCATGCATCAGCTCCAGCGCCGCGCCGGCATCGATGATCCGCTGATCACCGGCTTGCCCACCGGCACCGACATACCCCCACTGACAGAACGACGGACGAAGACGCTTGCCGCCACCCAGCACCAGCCGGCCGATGTGCTCCATCGGGATTTGCAGGTCTTCGTCGAAGGCCGCCCAGCGAGCGGTCTCGACATCGAGGAGGTCCCTCAGCCGTGTTTCGACGCTGGTCGCGATGGCCGCCAGTGAGGGCGGCGGGGCGGCTGTGGGCACACCCGCAGGCTAGGCGTGAACTGGCTGGCCTGTACCGTCGACAACCCGCTGAACCGCGGCAAACTGGACGGCGGCTTTCGGGGCCTCTTTCAGCCATTGCGCCGCGGTGTGCTCGGCAATTGCGTCGCTGACGCGCACCAGCGGTTGCCCCGTCGACTGCGCCAGCACCTGCACCTGGCAGGCGCGTTCGAAGAAGTACATCTTCTGCCATGCATCGGCGACGTCGGTGCCGATCACCATCACGCCGTGGTTGGCCAGCATGACGACGGTGATCTCGTCGCCGATGACCTCACCGAACCGGCAGCCTTCTTCGGCAGCGTCGACCAGGCCGCCGTAGGCCAGGTTGCTGGTGCGATTGTGGAACAGCATCGCGTTCTGGCTGAGCTTGCTGTCGAAACCGCCGACGGTCAACGACAACGCCGTCGCATAGGGCATGTGCGTGTGGAACACCGCTCTGGCGGTTGGCCTGGCCTGGTGACAGCCGCGGTGGATCATGAACGCCGAGGTCTCCCACTCGCCTTCGCCGTCGACGACCCGACCCTCGAAGTCGATGGTCAAGATGTCGTGTTCGGTGATCTCGGACCAGTGCGGGCCGTAGCGATTCAGCAGGAAGAGGTCGTCGTGGCCGGGAAGGGCGAGGGAAAGGTGGTTGTCGATTCCTTCGTTGAAGCCGTAGAACGCCGCGGCGCGAAATGCTGCAGCAAGCTCGCGCTTGGCAGCGATCGCGACGTCGGTGGAGATCGATGATGTTGCCGACATGACCCCAAAAGTATCAGGTCGTGGCGTCGAATCGCTGGGCGACGTGTCAGCTCGGGTCGTCGTTGAGGTCGGCGACGACCTGCTCGATGTGCAGCCGGGCGCTGCCGATGCGGTCGCGGCAGAACCCGATGAGCTCGGCTGCGCGCTTGACCTGCGCGGCCAGCACGTCGACGTCGACATCGGCTCGTTCCAAGTCGGCGAGGATCGTCTCCAGCTCGGCGAGGGCCGCGGCATACCCGGTGGCAACTGGTTCGGTCATGTGCTGGTCTCCTCGACGCGGCTCTTGGCGCTTCCCTGGGCGAACGTGGTGGTGATCGTCGTACCGGGAGCGAGATCTTCTGCACGGCGCACGACGGCGCCGTCGGCGGTGCGGGTGATGCTCCATCCTCGAGCCATCGTGTGCACCGGGTCGAGCAGGCGCACCCGCGCGGCGACTGCGTCGAGATGGCGCAGCTCGGGTTCGAGTCGCACTGGCACGCGGCCGAGCGAGGCACGCGCCACAGTCAGTCGATCGGTTGAGCGTTCAATTGCACGATTGGCGGCAGAACCGAGGCGTTGTCGGCGGTGGCCGAGCCGGTCGTCGCTGCGCTCGACCGCCGAAACCGTGGCCCGGCGAAGGCCGTGGGCAATGGAGGCCAGCGCGGCGTTCGCCTCGGTCAACGCTCGATTGGCGTGCCGGTCGACCGCCGACCAGACCCGCTCGACTTCTGCTTGAAAGGCATACACGTGCTCGACGAGTGCCGCCGCGCAGGCGGTTGGTGTCTTCAGCGAGCTGTGGGCGACCTCGTCGGCGACGCTGCGATCGATCTCGTGACCCAAGCCGGTGAAAACCGGCAACGGCGACTTTGCAATCGCGGTGGCGATCGACTCGTGATCGAACGTCGCCAGCTCGGTCTTGGAGCCGCCGCCACGAATCAACACCACGACATCGAGATCATCGTGCCGCGTCAGCGTGCGCAGCGCGCCAGACACCATCTCGACCGCCCATTCGCCCTGCACACGCACGTCGACAACACGCAGGCGGAACGCCAGGCCGCTGCGATCGAGCTCGTGGGTGAAGTCACCCCACGCCGCGCTGGCCGTGCTGGTGACCACGCCGATACGCAGTGGCGCGGCGGGAACGCGGGTACGCCGGTTGGCATCGAACAAACCGCTGGCAACCAGCCGCCGCACGACATCGTCGCGCTCGAGGGCCATCTCGCCGAGTGTGAACCGCGGGTCGAGGCCGCTCATCTTCAACCCGAGTTGACCGGACGGCGCGAAGTAGTCGAGATGACCGAAGATCCGCACCTTCAAGCCATCGCTGAGCCGCAACCGGTGCTTGGCCAGGATCGGGCGCAGCCGCATTCGCGAGTTGGCGAAGAACTGCACGTTGATCGCCGCCTTGCCGTCCTCGCCTTCCTCGACGAGGCGGAAGTAGGCGTGCGGGCCGCGCTCGCTCCAGCCCTGGATCTCGCCGCGAACCCAGACCCCGTCGGTGAATCGCCGTCGCAAAGCCGAGTTGATGGCCTCCGCCAATTCGACGACCGAATAGGTCGGCACCCCGCCGTCGTCAAGATCTCCGAAGTCGAACGCCACCTGACTCACGGGGAAAGTCTGGCCCGTCAGGCGCCGAGTTCGCGCACGTTGTCGAGCTCGGCCTCGACTTCACCCGTCTCGTCGATCCCGAACAGTTGCCCGTCGATCGGCAGGCGCTGCTTGCGCCGCAGGTCTTCGATGGCGTTGAGCGGACGTTCGAGCTGTCGCCGGCGAGTGGTGGCCAACTCGTCGAACGACCTGTTGAGCGTGTCGAAGGCGCGCTTCACCTTGTCGATCTGCTCGGTGTACTTGCCCCACTGCTGGCCGAACTTGCCGAGCAACTGCAGGATCTCTTGACTGGTCTCTTCGATCACGAAGTTGTCGAACGCCTGGCGGATGACCCCCAGAAATGCGAAGAGGGTCAACGGCGAGCAGATGACGACGTTCGACGCCATCGCTTCTTCGATCAGCCCGAAGTCGCTCTCGTGGATGAACGCGCTGACCGTTTCGTTGGGCACGAACAACAAGACGTTGTCGATCGTCGAGCGATCGTCGGTTGCCGCGTATTCGCGGCGAGCCAGTTCGCGCACCCTGGCACGGACATCGCGCACGAAGGTGGCTCGATGTGCGGACCGCTCGGCGTCGGTATTGGCATC
Organism: Ilumatobacteraceae bacterium; assembly: GCA_016650435.1. The sequence goes on along the minus strand of JAENVT010000074.1, from coordinate 1,718 downwards.
GAGGTACTTGAGGTAGGCCGCCATGGGAAACTTGACGTCCATGAACAGCACGTGACCGCGTGGCAGCAGGAACGTGAAGTCGGGAATGCCGCGGCCTTCGCCGACGACGCCTGTGCGCTTGTGGTAGTTGACGCCCTCGTGAAACCCGGCCAGGCGCAACACATCTTCGGCCATCCGCTCGCCCCACTGCCCACGAGCATTGGAGCTGGCCAGTGCCTCGCGCAGGCTGTTGGTGGTGCTCGACAATGTCTGGGTGATCTCGGAATGCACTTGCAACGAGCGATCGACCTGCCCGAATCGTTCTGACGTCGCCTCGCCCAGTTGCTGGACCAGCTGCGACAGCCGATCGATGTCGACGCGCACACCCGTCTGCACCTCGCCAAGGCGTTGGTCGATCAACTGTTGGCGCCCCGCCAACGAAGCTTCACTGGCCTGAGTGTGTGCGCCGAGCTGTTCGTGGCTCATGGTGACGGCGTGCTCGACCGCCAACATGGCTGCCTGGCTGATGACATCGGCCGAGACGGGTGGCGCCGACGCCGGCTCGACAACGGGCACGTTGCGACGGGCGACCAACCAGGTCAGTGCGGCCACGGCGGCCACGAGGCATATGACGAGTGCGATCTCCATGCGCACCATCATGACGAAGGGGTGTTACAGGGTTCGCGGATAGGCCGGAATCAGCCAGGTAGCAGCGTGTTTTCTCCGGCGCGCACCTGGGCGGCGTACAAACCGTCGACGGCCATCAGGTGGTCGTGCGTGCCTTCTTCGACGATCCGGCCGCCATCCAGCACGACGATGCGGTCGGCATCGCGGATGGTCGACAGGCGGTGGGCGATGACGAGTGCCGTGCGGCCGAGTAACGCCTCCTCGAATGCCGCCTGCACGTGAGCCTCGTTCTCGTTGTCGAGGTGGCTGGTCGCTTCGTCGAGGATCATCACGACCGGGTTCTTCAACAGCAGGCGGGCAATCGCCAAGCGTTGCTTCTCGCCTCCGCTCAGCCGGTAGCCACGTTCGCCAACCATCGTGTCGTAGCCGTCGGGCAGTGCCGCGACCGTGTCGTAGATCCGAGCGCCGCGGCAGGCGGCGTCGAGCTCCGCATCGGTCGCGTCGGGTTTGGCGTAGCGGAGGTTGTCGCCGATCGATTCGTGGAACAGGTGTGGATCCTGGCTGACGACTCCTATGGCAGCGCGCAGCGTTTGTTGCGTCAGGTCGCGCACATCGTGTCCGTCGACGTTGACACTTCCGCCGGTCACGTCGTAGAGGCGAGGGATCAACCCCGCCAGCGTCGTCTTGCCCGAACCCGACACACCCACCAACGCCACGGTTTCGCCCGGATGCAACGTGAGGCTGACCCCAGACAGCACATCGCGGTCGGGGTCGTGGCCGAGCAGCGCGCTCGGGGCCTCGAGCGACTTCACCGTCACCTCGGCCGCCGTCGGGTACCGGAACGTGACGTTGTTGAACTCCACCAGACCCTTCGGCCCGACGAGATCGATTGCACCGGGTCGGTCAGTGATGTTCTCCGGTGCGTCGAGCACCTCGAACACCCGCTCGAAGCTGACCATCGCCGTCATCAGGTCGACGCGAGCGTTAGTGAGGCCGGTGAGCGGCTGGTAGACCCGGGTGACGAGCGCGGCGAGCGCGACGAGCGTTCCCGGCTTGATGTTGCCGCTGACCACGAGGTTGGCGCCGATGCCGTAGATCGCGGCCGCGCCCAG
>JAENVT010000073.1 GCA_016650435.1 Ilumatobacteraceae bacterium | reverse complement strand
GCTGGCAGTTCCGGAATCGCGCCCAACTAGGCCCTACGGGCGCGATGTGAGTGCTGGCAGTTCCGGAATCGCGCCCAACCCATCCCACGGACCGCGGGCGTTGGCGACCGTAATCAGCTCAGACCGACGCTCTGCTCGGCGCGGGCCAGTGCGTACCGCGGCTTGACGATCCCGTTGATGATTCTCAGCCGCTCGGGAAACGCAGCGAACGCGCTCTTCATCGCGTTGATCGTGAGCCATTCGAAGTCGTCAAGACCCCAGCCGAGCGCGTCGGCAAGTTGTTCCATCTCGAACGTCATCGAGGTCGCGCTCATCAGCCGGTTGTCGGTGTTGACGGTGACACGGAATCGCAAGCGGCGAAGCATCCCGATGGGATGCTCGGCGATCGTTTTGCAGATGCCAGTTCCAAGATTCGATGTCGGACACAACTCCAACGGGATGCGACGGTCGCGCACGAACGCGGCCAATCGCCCGAGCTCTTCCTCGCCGGGCGGACCGGTGATGTCGTCGACGATTCGTACTCCGTGGCCGAGACGTTCGGCACCGCAAAACTGCACGGCCTCCCAGATGCTGGGCAATCCGAACGCCTCACCCGCGTGAATGGTGGTGTGGAAGTTCTCGCGGCGCACGTAGTCGAAAGCATCGAGATGATGAGTGGGCGGGAAGCCCTCTTCGGCTCCGGCGATGTCGAACCCGACCACCCCCTCATCGCGCCAGCGCACGGCGAGCTCGGCGATCTCCCGGCTGCGCGCTGCAGTGCGCATCGCCGACAGGATGAGGTAGATCGTCAGGTCCGTTCCGGCAGCGCCGCGACGTAAACCGTCGAGCATTGCTTCGACCGCTTCGTCGAGCGTCAAACCTTCCTCGGTACACAGCTCGGGTGCCATGCGAACCTCGGCGTAGATGACACCATCGGCGGCGAGGTCTACCGCGCATTCGTACGACACTCGTTCGATTGCGTCGCGTTGCTGCATGACACCGACCGTGTGCGCGAACGTCTCGAGGTACAGCACAAGGTCGTTGCGTTTCGCGCCGCGATTGAACCACGCCGCGAGGTCGTCGACGTCGGTGGTCGGCAGCTTGCTGTACCCGTATTCTGCAGCCAGTTCGATCACCGTTTCGGGACGCAAGCCGCCGTCGAGGTGATCGTGCAACAGGGCCTTCGGAAGCGTGCTGATGTTCACGCGGCGGCCCCGGCGACTACGGCGAGCGAACGCAACGGCATGTCGGGCGAACGGCGCAGCCAGTTCCAATCCGGATACTCGGCAGCAGCCGAAATGCAATGCAGCGAGTACGCGTGTCGGCTGGTGGGGGAACGGTTGATGTCGCTCCAGTGCGGAAGCAGCCCATGCAGGATCACCATTGTGCCGGCGGGTACTTCGAGAGGAATGAGATCCGACGGCGACGGCAAGGGCGCGGGGTCGAGCTCTTCGAAAATCGTCCCGTCCGAATCGCTATCGCCGGCGCGCTTGAACACCTTTCGCAAGGTTGTGCGGTGCCCACCCGGCTTGGTCCACAGGCAGCCGTTCTGCAGCGTCGCATCCTCGATCGCGAACCAGAATCCGGCGACCGTCAGCGGGTTCGTGTACAGGAACGTGCTGTCCTGATGACAGGCGACCTCGCCACCGATCAGCGGTTGCTTGAAGATGTACATGCTCTGCAGCGCCATGGCGTCGGCCATGCCGATATCGGTGGCGACGCCCGCCAACTCCGGTCGGTACGAGAACTTCTCGAACGTCGGGTCGAGGTCGTGCATGGCATGACCGATCTTGTTGATGCTCAACTCTTTCGACGTGCGCGGCCGGCCGTGTTCGTCGAACGCCTCCTCCTCGAAGAAGCACCACACACCGGAACCGGACGCGAGGAACTCGCCGTTGCTCACCCGCTCCTGCTCGGTGGTTGTGAAGATCGTGCGCTCGCCACTCGGCTGGAAGTCGTCGACGATGTGGTTGGCCGCAGCCTTCAACTCGTCGCAGGCCATCTTGTCGACAAAGCCCGGAATGACGAGGAACCCATCACGGTGATACTGCTCGATCTGATCGTCGTCTAGCACCGATCCCATGGTCTGCAGCGTAGGCGCCGGCCAAAGACACGCCTACCCTCTTGGCATGGAATTGACTGTTCTAGGTAGCACGATTCGTCACGCCATCGACCATGTCGAGGCCTTCCCGGCGCCGGCGAATGTCAGCACCGTGCGTTTCACCACCGACGAGGTTGGTTCGATCTGCCCGGTCACCGAGCAGCCTGACCTCTCGAATGTGGTCATCGAGTACGCGCCGGACCAGTGGTGCATCGAATCGAAGAGCCTGAAGTTGTACCTGTGGCGGTTCCGCGACCAGCCAGTGTTCGCCGAGGCGCTGGCCGCCGAGATTGCCGGCGAGGTCATGACCACGTGCAAGCCGAAGTGGGTGACGGTGACACTGACCCAGCGCCCGCGTGGGGGCATCGAAGTGCAGGCAGTGGCCCACCTCGGGGCATAGATCTGCGTCGCCGGCCAACGATCTACAGTCGACGCATGCAGACGCCGCTTTCCGTCGTCACCAGCGACGATCATCGTTCCCACGATCCCGAGTTCGACATCTATGCCGGCTCGGTGGTGGGGCGTTTCGAGGTGCCGCAGCGGGTCGACCGGATTCGTCACGCCCTCGCCGATGGCCCCTTCCTGATGACTGCTCCCACCCGCCATGGCCTCGAGCCCGTGCTGCGCGTGCACAACCCCGACCTGGTCGACTTCTTGTCGACTGCGTGGAAGGAGTACACGTCAGTGGTCAGTGACCCGCAGATCGTCATCGGCGAGTTGTTCAACCATGAGGGTCTCCTGGAGGGCATGCCAGTCGGGCGTCCGCCGTCCACAAATGGTTACGGCCGGATCGGCTGGTTCTGCTTCGACACATCGTCGCCGCTCAGCGAGGGCTCGTGGCCGGCTGCGCTGGCGTCAGCAGACATCGCCCTGTCGGGCGTCGATCGGTTGCTCGCCGGCGAGCGCACTGTCTACTCGTTGTGTCGCCCGCCGGGACACCACGCGACACGATCAGCTTTTGGGGGGTTCTGCCTGTTGAACAACGCGGCGATCGCCGCTCAGGCGTTGCTCGACGGCGGAGCGCGTCGCGTCACGGTGCTCGATGTCGACGCCCACCACGGCAACGGCACGCAGCAGATCTTCTACCAGCGCAGCGACGTGCAGTTCGTCAGCATCCACATGGACCCGGAGTGGAACTACCCGTGGTTCGTCGGCCGCGCCGACGAGCGCGGCGACGGACGCGGTGCCGGGGCCAACCTCAACCTTCCCCTTCCGCCCGGAACGACGGGCGACCACTACTTGACCGACCTCACCACGGGTATCGACTCGCTCAACGCTTTCGACCCCGACTACGTCGTCGTGTCGCTCGGCGTCGACCCGGCCGCCGGTGATCCGACGGCCGGGCTGGCACTGACCACCGATGATTTCAACGGCGTTGGGCGACTCATCGGCACGATCGATAGACCGCTACTCATCGTGCAGGAGGGTGGCTATCAGTTGCATCGCATCGGTGCCGATGTGCGCGCCGTGCTCGATGGCGTCGGCGCCGTGGCGCGCGTCTGACGCAACCGCCGCTTAGTGCGACTCGCCCTCGCGATACGGCCGCCCGGAGTACGCCGGAGGACGAAGTCGTTGCGATGCGGTGGCGAGCACGATCAGGGTGATCACGTGTGGCGTGATGAAGGTCAGCGCCTGCGGGAGCTCGTTGATCGTCACGAAGCCGATGGCGGCAAGGATCGCGAAGACGATGCAGACAGTGCCAGCGATCACGCGGCGCTTCCGGAGCACGAGGATGCCCACGATGAGGAGTGCCATGGCGAGCACGAGGAACAGAGCAGGAACGTTCTTGGCATCGCGCAGACGGAGCGCCGTGGCGAAGCCGAAGAGCACGCCGCCGCTGAGCACCCCTGCGGGCCGCCAGTTACCGAAGATGTTCGTCGCCAGGCCGATGAAGCCCTGTCCGCCTGTCTGACCCTCGCGGTAGACACTCGACGCCACGACGGACAAGAAGGCGCCGCCGAGCCCGGCGAGGGCGCCGCTGATGGCCATGCCCTGGTAGCGAACTCGGGAGATGTTGACACCAAGGCTCGATGCGGCATACGGCGCCTCGCCCGAGCTGCGCAGCCGCAGACCGAACCGCGTGCGCCACAGGACCCATGCCGACAACGGCACGAGCAGGAGAATGATCAGCGTCGCGAACGACACGTCACGACCGACACCGCGTATGAGCGAGGCGATGTCGCTGATGAGGAACCAGTGACGCCGCTCGAACCAACCGGTGATGTCGGGGCTTCGCCAACCGAACAGACGGCCGCCGGAGATGAACGGCAAGTTGATCGACGGGATCGTCGACTTCTGGGGCGGTGAGTTGCTGGCTCCACCACCGTGCGGCGTGAAGATCTGTTCGGAGAGGAAGCGCGCCGCGCCAGGGGCGAAGATGTTGATGGCGACACCGGAGATGACGTGGTCGACGTTGAACCGCACGACCGCGAGGGCATGGATCAACCCACCGATGGACCCGGCGATGACCCCCAGCAGCAGCCCGACCCACGGCCCGTACTTCCATGCCCCGAAGCCGCCTGCCCACGTGCCCAGGATCATCATCCCCTCGACACCGATGTTGATGATGCCGACGCGCTCTGCCCACAGCGCAGCGAGACCGGCGCAGACCAGAGGGGCCGAGAGACGCAGGGTGGCGGCGACCGTGCCCGAGGAGGTGAGGTCGTTGGCGTTGGCGATCACTCGGGCGATGCTCATGACGAGCATGACGAGCAACCCGGCGCCCAGCACGCGTTGGGCGCGGCTGAGACTGCTGATGCGGCCTCCGAAGCTGTTGACCCGGGCCTCTGGAGCAGGCGCGTTCATGGTCTCGGTCACGCCGGCGCCGCTTCCATGTCGAGGGCGCTGATCATCGCCGCCGATGCTTGCTGAGTGCGGCGGTTGTGCCAGCGCTTCAGTGCCTCGTTGACGATGACCACGGTCAGGACGATCACTCCCTTGATGATGTCGATGATCGATCGCGGGATCGAGTTGACCTGCAGGATCCCTGAGCTGTGATCGAGGAAGCCGAACAG
>JAENVT010000072.1 GCA_016650435.1 Ilumatobacteraceae bacterium | reverse complement strand
TGCGCCGGCGGATCCTGATTGCCGAGACGTCCAATCGCTCCCTCGTTTCTGCACTCGCTCAGCTGGGGGACGACCTTGATCTCGTCGAGTTGCAACAGATCTCCGCGTCCGCATCATTGGCATCGTCGGCAGGCGCACCAGTCGCCAAGAGCCTTGCTGCCAAGTGCGCAACGTTGCGCGGCGCGTTGTCGTCGGAGCAAGAGGCCGACGCCAGGGTACGAACCGGAAAGATCACCATCCCACTCGTCGGAATGTCTCTGCTGATCATGGCCGCCGTCATCTATCCCGCCCTCAACTTCTCTCGATAGGAGCAACCATGAACATTGAATTGATGCTGTCCGCCCTCACCCACGTGATCTACGGCCAGTTTCGCCGTTTCACGACCAATCATGCCGAGGGTGACACCGGCGCGGTCTCGTTGGAGCAGGTGCTGTGGTTCGTCGCCGCTGGTGTGGCGGTCGCTGTGATCGCCGGTGTTTTGTGGGGGAAGATCAAGACGGAGGCCGACAAGCCGATTCAGGCGCCGACCGCGCCGTGAAGCGCGTCTTGTGACCGGCAATCCAGACGACCGCGACCGTGGTTCGGCGTCGCTGACGATCGTGTTGTTGGCGCCACTCTTGTTGGTTCTGATGTTCGCCGGTTTTCAGGCAGCGATGTGGAATCACACGCGTACGGAGGCGCGAGTGGTCGCCCGCGAGACCGCTGTGTTGGTGGCTCGCGATCGCTTGTCGACGCCTCGGGCCGCTGCGGCTGCTGCGGCATCCCTCGCGAACGACAGCGTGCTGACAGAGGTCGAGGTGTCGGTTGACACCACAGCCTCGCTGGTAGTGGTCACGATCACCGGCACCGCACCAGGAGTACTACGCGGTACGTCGGCGCCCGTGCGAGTGACGGCGGCCGTCTCGCTCGAAGGATGGGTGCCGCTGTGAGGTGCGACAGGGACCGAGGGGACGCGAACGCTCTCGGGCTGGTACTGATCGCGCCTGCTGCAATCGCGCTCGCAATCCTCATCCTGTGGATCGGGCGCAAGGTCGACACCGATGCACAGGTGCAAGCGGCTAGCTCGACGGCCGCGCAGGCGGCTGCGCGCCAGCGCGATCCGGCGTCGGCCGTGGCGGTCGCCCAATCAACGGCAGCGGCAATGCTGACTGACGTCACGGCGTGTTCGGACGGACCGGCCGTGTCGATCGATGCGTCGGATTTCCGGGCGGGCGGGCAGATCACGGTTGTCGTCAGTTGTTCACCGCGTCGCTCCGACCTTGCACTTTCAGGTGCCGCGGCGGCGACGTTCACGGCGACATCGACAGCATCGATCGATACGTATCGTTCCGTAGGCCTGCCGTGAGCAGCAAGGACGAAGCGGATACCGGATCGGCGACGGTGCTGATGATCACCCTGTGCTTCGTGTTCCTCGCCGGCTCTTTGGTGTGGTTGTCGCGCACAGTCGACCAGTCACTCGACGATCGAACCAACGCTGCCGCGATCGCCCTTCAGGCAGCACGCGCCGGTGCGCAGGAAATCGATCCGACATCGGCGCGTATCGGCATTGCGATCGTCGACTCGGTTGCGGCCACGTCGGCCGTTGCGTCGACGACGGCGCGCCTACTGGCGGTCAATGGTGACACCGGATCGGTGTCTGCCGTGTCGATCGAACGCAATCGAGTGACTGTGTCGGTGACCATCACAACAACCGGTCGTTCCGCCACGGGCACAGCGTCGGCTACAGCCGTTGCCGGCGTCGATGCGCCGCTGCCATAGGGAGGCCCGATGCCGACATCAATCAACTCGCGACCTTGCAGCCGATTCAGCATTCGATTCGTTACCGCCGTCGCGTCGCTTGCCGCTGTGCTCGTAGGCCTGCCGACGACGCTCGTTGCCGTCGCGTTTCAACGCTTTGACCACGCCTCGCCGTTGCACGGAGTGAACGCGCCATGGCGATGGAAGGTCGGCGATCTCCGGTCGTGGGGACGTCGATTGACCGACGGGCTCGAGTCGTCGACGGCCTTGGTCGACGTGTTCTTCCGCCTCGCGCTAGTCATCGGATGGATCTGTGTCGCAGTCGTGATCTACACGGTCATCGACGAGACGGTGTTCCAACTGCGCCACGGAATGCCGTCGGCCCGGCATCGTCGTCTCGGTGGTCTCGGACCACTCGGACGGAGGATTGCGACGCTGTTGATCGCTGCCCTGCCGCTGGCTGTCAGTGCGACACCGACGCTGGCGGGTAGTCGTGACGTCCGCCCAGCGGCAGGCATCCTGCAGCATCGTCCCGCCGATCTCGGTGGCCCTGAAACGACGGTGCTCGCGCTGCCCGCCGCTCCCGCGGAAGTCGCCGCGCCTGCCACCTCGTCGCTCGGCACTGGCTGGTCGATCGTCGAGGTGCAGCGTGGCGACTCGGTCTGGGCGATCGCCGATCGCGTCGCCGATGGACGCGATGTCGCAGGGATCGCCCAGCAGATCGTCGCCGCAAACCTCGGCACCGTGATGAGCGACGGGCATCGATTTTCCACGCCGGCCCTGATCGAGCCCGGTTGGTTGCTCAACGTGCCCGCTGCGACAGACACCGTCGCCGTTGTTGCCCCTGACGCGCTCGGTGATGCTCCTTTGACAGGAGCCATTTACACGGTGGTGGCCGGCGACTCGTACTGGCAGATAGCCGAGGATCATCTCGACGACTCAGCGAGCAACGCCCAAATCGCTGCCTACACCGCTGACTTGATCCGCATCAACGCGCCAGTGCTTGGTCACTCCCACGATCGTCTGATCCGCCCCGGCGACCTCCTGCAACTCGATGCGCCGGCACCTGATGCCGTCGTCCCGGCACCGGAACTCTCGTCATCGCCAGCGGTCGTGCAGACTCCCGAGGTTGCGATCGTCGACACTGCGACTTCGCCGCCGATTGCCGTCGCCTCGCCGGCTCGTGCCGAGGTGCCAGCTACAACGATCGCATCGCCGACGTCTCCACCGACGGTCGACCGCGCTGCGCCGGCAACGGTCACCGAAAGCCTCGTCCACGCGATCGACAACTCGTCCGACGGCATCCCGATCAGGCGCGACCTCGCAGCGGCGATGCTGTTGGCTGGCGGTGGGATCGCGGCCCTCGATGCCCGTCGCCGTCAACAATTGCGCAGTGCTCAGATCGGCGCTCGCCTGCTGTCGCCCACGGACGAAGCCATCGAGACCGAGACGTTGCTGCGATCACTGAACTCGGCAGATCGACTGGCGCGAATCGACCTGGCGCTGCGGTGCGCCGCTCCCCACCTCGCCCGTCAGCAGACGCGCGTGCTCGCCGCGGAGATCGCGGACGATGGCGAGATCCGCCTCTACACCGACCGGCCAGCGATGATTGCCGGGCGACATTGGCTGCTCGACATCGACGCAGGGGCGTGGCGGTTGCCCGCCAACGTGTCACTCGCCGATCTGGCCGAAGATGCACGCGGTGCCAATCAGCCGTGCCCGGCCATTGTCCACATTGGGGAGTCGGCGGGAGGCCAGCTGTTCGTCGACCTCGAAGCTGTCGGGGCGTTGAGCATCGATGCGCCTCCGGTCGTGGCCGCGTCAATCGTGCGATGTGCAGCGGCTTCGCTTGCTGTTTCACCGTTCGCCGAATCCAGCCGAATGTTCACGGTCGGAATCGAGATCGACGCACACCTCGGAAGCCTCAACGCCGAGTCGCACGATTCAGTTGCACAAGCCGTCGAGGCGGTGCGCTCCACGGTGGGCAGCACCACTGCGGCAACGAGCGGCTCGACGACGACGTTTGCATTGCGCGCCACTGGCCACGGCGGTGAGGCGTGGGAGCCATCTGTGTTGCTCGTCGTCGGGATGGACGATGTGGGCGAGTTGGCGTTGCTGTCGTCACTGACCAGTGGCGGTGGCGGCCGCGGTGTGGGGGTCATGATTGACCGCCCGCTCGTTGGCGCCGGCGCCGTGCTGCGCTCCGTCGACGGCGACTTCGTACTCGAGCCATTGGGCCGCCGCGTTACGCCAGTCGGATTGTCGCCGACCGAAGCATCCGCCGTCGGCACCTTGCTCCATGCCGCCGAGCGGCCGTTGAGCGCCAACATCGACGACGGGGTACAGGTCGAACCGGTCGCCGTCGTTGAATTCTGCGAGAGGCGACACGAACTCATCGTCCAACTGCTCGGGCCAGTTGGCGTTCAAACGCGCGATGGCGAGCTGGTCGGTTTCGATCGGTCAAAGGCCCAGGAGTTGGTTGTGTGGCTGACTCAGCATCGTCGACGGCCGACGCGTATGTCGGCACGTACTGCCCTGTGGGATCTCACCGTACGCGATGCCACGTTCTCGAATGTCGTCAGCGACGCAAGGCGGGCAATGGCGAAACTCGTTGTGCCGCCGGCTGGTCAGGAGTGGATCGGTCGGACGATGAACGAGGATCTGCCGTTGCACGACATGGTGGTCAGTGACGTCGACTTGCTCGCTGATCGGGTGGCCGCTGCCCGAGGTCTCGACCCGCACGAAGCGATTGCCGTGCTGCGACCCGGCGTGGCGTTGATCAACGGTATGGCGTTCGAGGGAACGTCGTACCTGTGGCCCGACGCAGAAGGGATCACCTCGGGACTGGTTCTGCTGGCGACATCGGCGGCCGCTGAGGTGGCGGGTCATTATCTGGCAATCGGCGACGTCGACGGCGTGTTCTGGGCGACCGGTCAGGGTCTGAAAGTGCTCGCCGGCCACGAGGAACTGATTGCCTTGCGCATGCGTGCTCATGCATTGCGAGGAGATCTTGCCGGGGTGCGCAGCGAATGGGACAGCTACGAGCGGGCAATCAACGCCGATAGTTGGACCGATACCGAACCCTCGCCGAAACTCGTCGAGTTGCGCCGCCAGTTGCTGTCGCCATCGCTGGCGTCGTAGGGCGGCTCGTTCACCGTGGCAAGGTACGAAATATCC
>JAENVT010000071.1 GCA_016650435.1 Ilumatobacteraceae bacterium | reverse complement strand
GCCTACTTCGCCACGTACACCACGAACCACAGTGCAAAGAACAACACACTGAGGAAATACCAATACAACGCATGCGCCGAAACGATCTCGCGATCCGTGGTGCGACCACCCATGTAGCGGAAGGCCGTGATGACACTGAACGCGATGCCGATGATCAACAACAGCAGAAAGCTGCCGGTGATCGCGTAGAACATCGTGTTGTACGCGGTCGCCCCTTTGCCGTTGATCGGCACCTTCATGCGGGCGTAGATGAAGGCCTGGGCGTTGACAATGGCAACACCGATCACGGCCACCAAGGTGAGTCCCAAGGCGACGTGACTGCGGGCATCACGCCGCGCGGCATAGACGGTCCATTGCGCGAACACGGCGATCAACACGAACGCCAGCAGCATGGTGTTGGCCGGTACGAGTGGAATCTTGATGCCCTTGGGAACCCAATGACCCGTGGGCACGTTGATGGCGTCATTGCGGAAACGCATCCATATGGCAAACATCGCGCCGAGGAACGAGGCGCCGGCAACGCAGCCAAGCGCGGTGCCGACCAACACTTGCCGTCGGGGCGCAGGTGCCGCGGCGGATGGCAGAGCAAGCATCAGCGGTCTCCCCGTGGCTTCAGATCGAGCAGAGGTTCGGGCGAAGCCACAATGTGCACGTCGGCAAAGTTGGCGTACGGCGCCGGTGATGAGGTCGCCCACTCCAGGGTCTGGCCATCCCAAGGATCGTCGCCCGCCGCCTTGCCCCTGCTGAATGACCGCGCTGCCAGGGTGACAAAGGCGAGCACCGTGACGAACATCAGAAAGTGACCGGCCGCAGCAAGCCCGTTCCACAGGTTCTGCGGACCGCTGTAGTCGAATTCGCTGGCATTGGCCGGCTGCTTGGCAAAGCCGGCGATCAGGTATGGCAGTGACGCAAGGACCGTGGCGATGAAGCCGAGAGCCGCCAGTGGCAGCACCAGCTTGTCGGGGATCAACCGGCCCCACAGCTTCGGGCCCCAGTAGGTGATGGCCCCGAGTGCGCTGAGGACGGCTCCGTACACGATGTATAGCCAGACACCTTCTTCGAACACCGTTCCACTGAGCTGCGCATCGCCGACGTGGTAGATGACGTTGGCGACGATCCCGACGAAGACCATGAGTGCACCGAGCAGACCGAACACCAATGGGGCGATGAGCCGCGGCCGACCGCCGCGCAGCGCGAGGGCGCCGAGAGCAATGACGATGAACCCGCCAAGCACGGGCAACAGATTGAACAACCCGTATGGCAACACGTCGCTGAGCCACGATCCCAGCGGCTTGTGACTGATGTTGCGCGACAGGTCTGCGGGTTGTTGCAACACACCACCCAGGGCTGCGGTGATGCCAAGAAGACCGATTCCGGTGAAGATGACGCCGCGCATCGGCAGCCTGCGGCCGCTGGCGACCGCAATCACCTCGGCGGCGAAGCCGAACACCGGCACGGCGCAGACGAACGTTGCCGGCTGAGTGGAACCGAAGCCGGTCCAATCATTGATGCGCTGATTCCCGCCGAAGCCGCCGCGGCCGTTGCGGTAGTCGATGTACGTGAATACCAACGCACCGATGACTGCCGGCACGACCAGCAGCAGACCAAGTGCGCTGACCAGTGCCGACCAGCTGAACGCAGGAACTCGGCGCATGTTCATGCCGGGTGCACGAGTGGTGAGCACCGTCGTAGCCAACGAGCCAGCGGCAGCAGCGAGGCCCAACAGCATGACGATGTGGCTGACGAGAAACAGCCCGACGAACTTGCTGTTGCCGCCACCAGGCCCACCGTTGGCGGCGATGGAGATCACGACAAGAACCGCGCCGATGAACCAGGTCCAGAAACCGGCTGCGGCCAGGCGCGGAAACGTCAGCGACCGCGCGCCGAGTTGAAGGGGAACGACGGCGATGCCGATTCCGAGCAGCAGCGGTACCAGCACGACGAAGGTGAGCCCGACACGGTAGAGAGCGAACAACTGCGGCATCGAATTGACATCGAGCATTGCTGCCTCGGCGTCGATGCGTTCGATGCCGAGCAACGCAGCGACCACGATCACGCCGAGCAGGGCCACGAGCGACACCGCAATGAACAGACGTCCGATGCGCTTGTGGTCAGTAGTGGTCAGCCAATCGGCCACCGACGACACGCCAGCGCTGGTCGACGCGGTGACGCCTCCTGCGGCGCCTGCGGCATGCGTTTCGATGGTGGTCATAGGCAGCGAACTCTTTTCGTTTCGGGCGCGCAAGCGCGCGCCCGATTCAGTGCTCGATCGGTTACGGACGGTTGGGTTACACCTGCGAGATTACCCATAGCTCGGCGCGCGGGCGGAAATCCTCAGACGCCCGAACGCACCAGAATGTCGATCGTCATTGCGGCGAACAACAACGTGACGTAGGTGATGCTGAAACCGAACACTCGCATCGACCGTTGCGGCGTCGGGTTTTTGCCGAGATCGACCGTGCTCCACAGAAACAGACCGCCCGCCAGCATGGCAGTGACGATGTAGATGGGGCCGAGACGAGCCACCGGGATCAGTAGCAGGGTGAACGCCACCATCAAGACGGTGTACCCGACCATCTTGCGCGCCGTGACCTCGGCCCCCTGGACCGCGGGGAGCATGGGAACGTTGGCTGCTCGGTAGTCGTCGGCGTACCGGATGGCCAGTGCCCAGAAATGGGGAGGAGTCCACAGGAACATCACCGCGAAAAGCACGACCGGCGACCAGGCCACGTCGTTGCGCACCGCCGCCCATCCGACCAGCACAGGGACGGCGCCCGCCGCACCACCGATCACGATGTTCTGAGTGCTGGTGCGCTTCAGCCACAACGAATACACGAATACGTAGAAGAGGGTTGCTGACAGCGCCAACACAGCTGAGAGCAGGTTGGCACCGACCCACAAAACGCCAAAGGCGACCGCCTCGAGCAGGAGCGCAAAGATCAGTGCGTTGCGCGGCTGGATGAGGCCCGTCACCAGCGGTCGGCCCTGCGTACGCGGCATCAACTTGTCGATGTCGCGGTCGACCACCATGTTGATGGCGTTGGCCCCGCCGGCCGCCAAGGTTCCACCGACAAGCGTGATCCCCACAAGCGACCACGATGGCCAACCGCGCTGGGCCAAGACCATCGTCGGCACGGTCGTGATCAGCAGCAGTTCGATGATTCGTGGCTTGGTCAGGGCGACGTAGCCGCCGACGAGAGTGGTGGGCGTGCGGCGAGCGCCGTGGGCAATTCCGTTACGGCCGAGCCGGGCTGGTGCAAGCCTCGAAGGCACAAGTGGACGAGCGCCGACAGCCATTGCCGCCATCGTAAGGGCGTCGCAAGACTGCGGCCAAGCGGCAGAATGAGAACATGGCTCCAGCGCCCGTTCCAGTCGAAGTCGGCGAGATCGACATTGACGACGAAATCGTGCCTGATCGTCCATGGATCGTGTTGGTCTGGAACGATCCGATCAACCTCATGAGCTACGTCACGTTCGTTTTCCAAAAGGTCTTCGGCTACAGCCTGGAGAAGGCGACGTCGCTGATGCTCGACGTGCACGAGAAGGGTCGGGCCGTGGTGTCGAGTGGTGCACGCGAGAAGGCCGAGATCGACGTCTTCCGCCTGCACGAGCACGGCCTGTGGGCCACGATGCAGCAAGACGACTGATGCCCCGCAAGCGCGCCTTCATCCCGCCGATCGAACGCGTTCGGAACGGCTTCTTGTTCAACATCGGAAACGACGAACGGCAGTTGGTCGCCCGCCTCCTGACCGAGCTGAGCCAATTGCTGATGGGCGAGTCAGGTGACCCGCGCCTCATCCGAATCTTCCCGCCTGCCTATCACCTTGCCAACGACGCAGAGGCCGACGCCGAGTACCAACGATTGATGCGCGAGGACCTCGTGGCGTCTCGGTTGGCGGGCATCACCACCGTCAATGCTGCGCTGCAAGAGCCAGGACCCGTAGGCGAAGAAACGATGATCGCATTCATCCAGGCGATCAACGGGTTGCGCTTGGTCCTGGGCACGATGCTCGACGTCGTCGAAGATCACGACCCGGACGAGGTCGACGACGACGACCCGTTGGTCGGCGAACACCACCTCTACAACTTCTTGAGCTGGTTGCTGGATTGGGCCGTGCGGGCCCTTGCCGAACCCGTTACCCAGCCGGAAACATGAAGCACCCAACGGTGCCCAGCCCGGCGTAGGCACCGACGCTTGGCCCGATCCGGTAGCGGACGACTTCGACCACGTTCGGCGATTCGCCGATCGCGGCCGCGAGGCCCTGACTGAATCGTTCTCCTGACCTGTCGGCCATGCCGACTGCCACGTTCAGGCGGCTGCCCCAACCCGTTGCAGCCGCGGCCATTGCGTGGACGGCGTCTGTCGCCGTGGTGACGTGCTCAACGACCTCGAGCGCTCCGTCGTGCATCCTCATGACGGGGATGCCATCCGGCTTGTCGAGCGCGCGCTCAGTGTGAAGGAAGTCGAGTTGACCGACGATGAACACCGCGCTGATCTGCGGCGACAACGACTCGGCGATCTGCACAGCCTCGTCGATCGAGGCTCCTCTCGCCACCGCCTCGGCCGCGGCCCACACGCAGCAACTGATCCCAAAACCGGCGGTGCCCGAGTCCACCAGACGTACCGGTATCGGCAGTGATTTGGTAGCCAAGCGCGCCGAGTTCAACGTGCCTGACGTGGCGGCCATCAAGTGGATCGACACGATTTGGTCGCACCCGCGTTGCAGCAGAGTCTCGTACGCCGCGGCGAACTGACCGGGGCTCGGCTGACTGGTGCTGACACGCGAGCGCGGCTCGGTGGCCAGCAGCTCGTAGAAACGATCTGCATCGAGATCGACACCTTCGAGGTATTCGTGTCCGTCGACAGTCACCGTGATCGGCACCACCTCGACCGCATAGCGCTGGGCGAGCGATTCGGGAAGCTGCGAGTTGGAGTCGGTACAGATCCCAATCATGCTGCACATCCGGCACCAGGTGCCCGGCTGAGACGCATGTGGGCACGATAAGGCCATGACTCGCCGAAGTCGCCGAACGCTCGGTGAAATTACGTTAAGGATTGGTCAAGAAACGAGATCCGCCAACCACGCGGGCAGGCGCGTCGGCCGACCAGCCGCAGTGGTGCAACCGTGAACGGTGACACCTGTAGCCCTGACCGTAGGGACATTTCCGTCCAAGACGGTCACGAGATACGACATCTGGAACGACGTGCGCGTGGCCGAGGCCAGCACCAGGTGGACGTCGATCAGCTCGTCGAACCGCAACGGCTGCCGGTACTGCACGAAGCATTCGAGAACCGCGTAGTCGAGACCTTCCTGTCGCATCTCAGCATATGGATGTCCCAGGTGGCGTAGATATTCGACCCGCGTCTCTTCCATGTACAACAGGTATCGACTGTGGTGGACAATTCCCATCGCGTCCGTTTCGGCGAATCGGACCCTGATGCGATGGTGGAAGGGATACCTCGTCGCGACGAGCGACGGCTGAGCTGAGAGGCGCACGCTGCGCACCGTACTGTTCGGGCCGAATCAGCTGGCGCGATTCTTCGGACCTGCTGATAGTGTTGCGACGCTCTCAACCGGAAGAAGTTCCCTAGCCCCCATCGTCTAGTGGCCTAGGACACCACCCTTTCAAGGTGGCGGCACGGGTTCGAATCCCGTTGGG
>JAENVT010000070.1 GCA_016650435.1 Ilumatobacteraceae bacterium | reverse complement strand
TGCTGCAACGAGAAGCCGGCCATCTTGCGATAGCCATCGGTGACCTCGAGGATCTCGTCGGGAGTGATCACATCCGATAGCTGCGCGAAACCCGATGGCGCCCGTTGCTCGACGAGCTGCATTGGTAGCTCCGGACCGAGGCCTCGGTTGGCGAGGACGATTGCCGACGTAGCCGATCGGCGCACCTCGTCGTAGCGCTGCAAGGCGCGCTCGATGTCGCCTTCATACGACAGGAGACAACCGGTGATCGTTCGCGCGTCGAGGATGGCCTGCGACGCGCCGTTGGATCCGATCGGATACATCGGATGCGCGGCGTCACCCAGCAGGGTGACCTTCCCAAACGACCAGCGGTCGACGGGATCACGATCCACCATCGGAAACAGAAACGTTCCCGGGGCGGAAGCAATGAGCGCGGGAACGTCGAGCCAAGAAAATTCCCAACCTCTGAACTGCGGTAAGAAGTCGGCGAGATCGCCTGGCTGGTTCCAATCCTCTCGCTCGAGAAGTTCGGTCTGATTGGTGCGCAACTCGGCGATGAAGTTGAGCTGTTGACGTCCGTCGGGCAGGTCCGCCAATGGATACATCACGAACTTCTGCAGAGGGTGGCCGGCCCACACCATCGTGCGGCCATCGAAGACAGGTGCGCCCTCGGCGAGACCGCGCCACAGCAACGCGCCGTTCCATTTCGGCATGCCTTCGTCGGGGTAGAAGTGGCGTCGAGCGACCGAGTGAATGCCGTCGCAGGCAATCAGCATCGACCCCGTTGCGGAGACTCTGGTGGCTCCGGTTCGTCGATCGATGAAGGTCGCCTCGACGCCACCGCTCGTCTCCACGAAGCGGTCGAGGTGGCAACCGGTGTGGATCCGATCGGCGCCGATGTCGGCGAGGGCGGCCGCATGCAGGATCGTGTGGAGGATGCCGCGATGAATGGAGATCTGCGGCCACCCGTAGCCCGCTGCGAGACCACGAGGCTCGTCCCAAATCGGTTCGCCGCGTTTGGTGAAGTACGCCAGCGTGGTCGGCGTCAGCCCGTTGGCCGCAAGATCGTCGGCGAGGCCCAGTGCGTCGAGTTCGCGAACCGCATGAGGCAACAGGTTGATACCAACGCCCAGCGCCTGGATTCGATCGACGCTTTCGAAGACTCTGACCGGATAGCCCGCGTGGTGCAGGCTCAATGCCGCGGTCAGACCACCGATCCCGCCTCCGGCGATGATGACGTCGTCCACCGCTCAGCCGACCATTTTGTCGATCTCCGGCTTGGCGGCGATGATCGCGTCGAGATGCTCGGCGTGCGAGAGGCCTGGTTGGGCCAGCCGATTGAAGCCGACACTGCAATCCGCGAAGCCGAGTTCAACCGCCTGTTCCACCGCGGCCTGCCAGCCGGGGCCGATGTACACCCGGCCGTGGATCGGCAGTGATGCAGGATCGCGACCGAACTCGTCGCAGAACCGGCGCAACTTGGCCACGGCGGTGCCGATGTCAGTGGAATCGAGACCGGGGATCAGCAACGGCATCCAACCGTCTGCTTTACGAACGACGCGGCGCAGCACAGGATCGGCCGCGCCGCTGCCGATCATGAGCGGTATGGCATGGGTCGGCAACGGGTTGATGCCGACACCGTTGAGCTTGTGAAATCGGCCCTCGAAGTCAACGATCGGTTCGGTCCACAACATCCGCAGGACATCGATCTGCTCCTCGAGCAGCGCAGTGCGATCGGCGAAGTCGACGCCGAGGCCTTCGTACTCTGCGGCGTTCCAACCGACACCGACAGCGAGCCGAATCCGTCCGCCGCTGAGTAGATCAATCGTTGCCACCTGCTTTGCCACCACGGCGGTTTGGCGTTGCGGCAGCACCAGCACGCTGGAGACAAAACTCATGCTCGTGGTTACCGCGGCCAAGTGGCTGAACAGCACCATGATCTCGTGAAACGTGTGCTCGGAGGTATACGGAGCATTGGGGAAGCTCCCGAACGGCCCGGGGCCGAGCCGCGCAGGTGAGGCGCCGAGCACGTGATCATACGCAAGAAGATGTTCGTATCCCGCGGCCTCGGCGTCGATCGCCCACTGCCTGATCGCATCAGGATCTGTACCGCTGTCGGCTTGCGAAAAGACGGCGCCAATTCTCATCGGTTCTCCATTCGATCGTTGCGGATCTGTCGCATATGTGCGATCGCCAATCATACGCAACGGGATCATTTCGCTCGGCTTGGCCCAGAACGCTGGCTAGCGTGCTGCCGTGACTCGACCGCTGCTCGTCGGAATTCAACTTCCTGAGGTCGAATGGGAGGTTCCGTTCCCGGAGCTCATCCGCATGGCGCAGACTGCCGAGACGGTCGGTTTCGATTCGATCTGGCTCGGTGATCATCTGCTGTACGACCTCGACATCGGTCCTCGCGGACCGTGGGAAGTGTGGACCTCGCTCGCCGCGCTCGCCGCTTCGACCGAGCGCGTGTTGCTGGGCCCTCTCGTGGCATCCGCTGGGTTTCACGAGCCGGCGATGCTGGCCAAGCAGGCGGCGACGGTCGATGGAATCTCCGGCGGCCGCTTGATCCTCGGTCTCGGCTCCGGCTGGAACGAGCGCGAGTACCGCGCCTTCGGATATCCATTCGACCGCCGGGTCAGCCGATTCGCCGAGGCGTTCACCATCATTCGAAGTTTGCTGGCAGACGGCGAGATCGATTTCGCCGGCGAGTTCTACCGTGCTGACCATTGCGTGTTGCATCCCCGGGCGATCCGACCGGGTGGCCCGCCGTTGATGGTCGGTTCGACGCGGCCGCGCATGCTGTCGATCACGCTTCCGTACGTCGACTCATGGAACGTCTGGTGGAGTGACTATGGCAACACACCTGCCGGATTCGCCAAGTTGAAAGCGAGGGTGGACGAGCAAGCAATGCAGCACGGCCGCGAGGCCGGCAGTGTGTCCGCGACGTGCGCCGTGTTCATCCAACTTCCTGGTGGCGGTGGTCGGCAAATGGGTGGCTACGGCGATGCGCCGGTCGAGCCGGTGACTGGTACGCCAGAACAGGTGGCCGAGCAGCTCAGGGCGTTTGCCGACGCTGGGGCCGCTCACATTCAGCTCGTCGTCGATCCGATCACCCGCGATTCGATCGAGTGGTTCGAGGCGATGTTCGCCAAGCTCGACGCCTGACAGCCGCGGATCTAGGCAGCTTCGAGCTCGTCGAAGAACCGCAGAAGCCGCGCTTCTGCGTCGTCGAACGACGTGGCCGCGAACAGCACTTCCTGGAACGTGGAGATCTCGTAGTCGGAGAACTTGCCCATTGCATCAGTGTCGAACGGTCGCACGTCTGCTTTGCGGAAGTTGGTGATCTCACCGAAGGAACTCAGCAGTCCGGCGCCGTACGTGCGGAGCGCTCCACCTTCCATGACAACGCCGAATTCGAGCGTGAACCAGAACACCCGTCCGAGGAGATCGGCGAGACGAGGATCGTGCAGACGGCCGGCGACCTGTCCTGCTCGTTCGTAGAGGCCGGCGATCCGCGGCGACGCTAGCGAGTTGGCGTGGCCGATCAGCTCGTGCAACACATCGGGTTCTGGCGTGTAGAACGGCACCGACGCGTGGCGCACGTATTGCGATGAAGGAAAGCAGCGGTCGGCAAGTGTGCTGAAAAACTCAGCCGTCGAGACGAGGCCGGGAACCGCGCAGAGCCGCCAACCGGTCAACTCGGTCAACCGATCCGATACATCCGCGAGCTGCGGCACCCGGTCGGTCGGGAGGTCGAGTCGTGCGGCCGCGGCGCGGTATTCAGCCACGGCGTAATCGGTGTGCAGCGACATCAATGCCGAGTTCACTGTCGACCAGACATCGTTCTCGACCTGCGTGTATTCGACGAGCGGCGGCCGGGAGCCGAGCTCGAG
>JAENVT010000069.1 GCA_016650435.1 Ilumatobacteraceae bacterium | reverse complement strand
TCGTCGCGCTCCTGCCACCGGGGTTGCTCGGTGTCGTCTCCCTGCTGTTGCTGCGCGGCCACACGTCGATCGTCCGCGGCGTCGCCGGATTCCTGACCGCAATTTTGGCCGCGCCCGGGCTGCTCGTGGCTGGGGCGCCGCTGCGATCCGGACGGAGCGTGTACCTCGGCGCGGTCGTTGGCAGCGCGTTGTTGTGGATGGTCGTCGGCGTGATCGCCGCGAGACGGGCGACACGAATTCCTGCGGCATCCTGGCGCGACTACTGGCGTGAATACATCTGGCTGGCCGCCGGCGTGTGGCTTGGGGTCGTCGTTGCGCTTGGCGCGGTGAACCTGATCTTCGGGCGAGCGCTCTTCTAGTCACACCGTCACCAGCCCGCGCAATGCTTCGAGTTTGGCCGGGCCGATGCCGTGCACATCGCCGAGTTGATCGATGGTCTGAAACGGTCCGTGCTGTTCTCGGTGGGCAACGATTGCGGCGGCGGTTGTCGGACCGACACCGGGTAGCACGTCGAGTTGGTCAGCCGTTGCCGTGTTGACGTTGACCGGTCCTGCCGGCACCGTGGCGTCGGCAACGGGGTCGCCGGCCAGCACAGCCGGAACCACCTCACCCACGATCGGGACGTAGATCCGTTCACCATCGTGCACGGCTGCGGCGAGGTTGACCACATTGAGGTCGGCGGTGGCTAGGGCACCACCCGCTGCCGATATGGCATCGGTAACTCGCGCCAACGGAGGCAACGTGTACACCCCCGGCACAGCGATCGCGCCGGCGACATACACGACGACCGATGGCGCCGCGGTTGTAGTGGTTTCCTCTGCCGAGATGCCCGCCGATGCGGCCGTCGGCACTGTCGAATGCGTAGCAAAGGGCAACTGATCCTCGGCTCGACTGGGCGAGCCCTTGAGGAGCCAGGTGCCGCCGATGGCAACTCCGATCACGGCCAGGGCGGTCGCCGTCAGGCGACCGGCCCCAAACCACACGATCCACTCGCGGAGACGCTCGATCAGCGAGCGCGGCGGTGCAGGACGAGGCAGACTCGAATCCATGACGACCCTCCTCAGCAGGGATTGGCACCGGTTCGGCAGTGGGAGCGCGCTGCCGGCTACTGGGGGAAGTCAGGAGCGGACACTATCGACCGCCCGCCGGTTTCCCTACGTCGCGATTCGCTCCGGTAGCTCGTCGCGCACGGCCGTCGTCAGCGATCGGCGGGCAACCCAGTCGGCTTCGATCTCCAGCGGGATGCGCAGGTACGCGCCGCGATGATCCTTGCCGCGAAGACGCCACAGGGCGTATGGGCCTAGGTAGCGCACGGCAAAGCCGACCACGCCAAACCGCTTCCATTGGCGCACATGCACCAGCTCATGGCGCAGGAGGTACGGCGAAGCCTTGCCACGCCGCACGATGACCAGCGCACCAATCGTGATTCCGTCGGCACCTCTGGGCACCGGGCCGCCCTCCCACAGGCGGTAGCCATCGCGTCGTTCGATGCGATGTTCGCTCGGCATGGCCAGACCATAGTCCCGATTGTCAGTACAGGCGGGCCGTCAGCTGCTTGCGGTACGTGGCCGTGCGTGCATCGTCGGGCCCCATCAGCTCGAGGATGTCGACGAACTGCTGGCGGGCCTCGTCGTCGCCTTTCACCTTGTCGAGCAATTCGGTGAGGCGGGCGTCGTAGTCGTCGGTTATCGACGCCGGCTGTGTGCTGACGCGCGCCGCGGCAGCAACCCGACGCGTCCGGTCGGTCTCGGGGATTCGAGCAAGGTACGAGAGTGCCTCCTCGGCTTCGCCACGGGCCACGAGCAGCTCGGCCAATCCGACGATCGCGTCTTCGTTGGCCGGCTCCAATTCCAGCACTGCCCGATAGGCACCCTCGGTGCCTTCCGCCAGCAGCGAAGCAACCGTGCGCTCGGCCTCGGACGGCAACAGATTGGCGACGAACTCCTCGATGACATGCTCTGGATGAGCACCGACGAAACCGTCGACGACTTCGCCGTTCTTCAGCGCGTAGACAGCCGGGATCGACTGCACCTGGAAGGCCTGTGACACGCCGGGATTCTCGTCGATATTGACCTTGACCAGGATGACCTCGCCGTTGGTCGCATCGGTGACCTTCTCGAGGATGGGGCCGATCGTGCGGCATGGGCCACACCACGGTGCCCACAGATCCACGACCACGGCGGCAGTGTTGGAGCGGTCGACAACCTCGGTCTGGAATGTTGCGTCGGTGACATCGATGGCCATGTCGGCACGATACCGGGATACCGTACGAGCAGCATGAAGGACGTGCCAGGCATCAATGTCGAACCGGTCACAGCGTGGCTCGAAGACAACGTGACCGGTGCTCGCGGGCCGTTCGCGTTCGAGGTCATCGCCGGTGGTCATTCCAACCTGACCTACCGCGTTGCCGGATGCGACGGCAGCGCCTACGTGCTCCGTCGACCACCACTCGGACACCGACTAGCCAGCGCCCACGACATGGGTCGCGAGCATCGGATCATCGCCGGTCTGCAGGAGTCGAGGGTGCCAGTCGCGAAGGCATTGGGACTGTGCGCCGACGAAGCTGTCAACGACGCTCCGTTCTATGTGATGGACTTCGTCGAAGGACACGTCATTCGCGATCTAGCTACCGCCGAATCGGCGTTGACACCCGCTGCGCGTCGGCAAGCAGGCGAGTCACTCGTCGACACCATGGCGGCGATTCATGCAGTCGATCTCGACGCCAGCGGCCTGGCTGATCTAGGCAAGCACGAGGGCTACATCGCCCGGCAGTTGAAGCGTTGGTATGGGCAGTGGAACGACCAGAAGACCCGCGAGGTTCCGGCTGTCGACCACGCCCACGATGCGCTTTCGCAGCGCATCCCCGAACAGGGTCCGGCGACGTTGGTGCACGGCGATTATCGGCTCGACAACTGCATCGTCGGCGACGACGGACGCATCGTCGCCGTGCTCGATTGGGAGATTTGCACGCTCGGTGATCCATTGGCCGATCTCGGGCTGCTGCAGGTCTACTGGACCGGCCCGGGCGACGATGCCTCGGCGTGGGGAGGATCTGCAACGACCGCCGAGGGCTTCCTCGACCGCGCCGACCTCACCGAACGTTATGCAACGATTAGCGGCCGCGACGTCTCGCAGTTGCCCTTCTACGTTTCGTTCGCTTACTGGAAGTTGGCGTGCATCCTGCAAGGCGTGTACTACCGCTATCTCGGCGGTGCACTTGGCTTGCGCGACCCAGCAGAGCTCGAACCGTTCATCATGCAGATCGATCTCGCCGCGGCGCGAGCCGCCGATTGTCTCGAGGCTTTGTCATGACCGATCCGTATGTGTTGCACGAGCCGTTCCCATCGTTGAACGCGCCCGTCATGGTCGTGATGCTGACCGGTTGGATTGATGCGAGCGGTGCAGCTGCAGCAGCGATGACCACGGTGCAAGAGGAGTGGGCAGTGCGACCGTTGGCCACGTTCGACGGCGACACGTTCATCGACTACCGCGCTCGCCGGCCGACGATGGAGTTGCGTGAAGGGGTCAACGTTCGATTGGTGTGGGCCGACATCGAATTGCATGTCGGGCAGGACTCTGAAGGCCACGACGTCTTGACGCTCAGCGGCCCGGAACCCGACTCGCAGTGGCGCAAGTTTGCCGACGTCGCCTCAACCCTGGCAGTCCAGCTCGGGGTGCAGCAAATGGTCGCACTTGGCGCGTATCCGTTCGCAACGCCGCACACTCGCGATCCTCGGCTGTCGAGCAGTTCACCCTCGGCTGACGTCGTCGCCAACGTCCCCTACCTCAAGAACTCGGTCGACGTTCCGGCAGGCATGGGTGCAGTGCTCGAGCACGCCTTCATCGACAAGGGCATGCCCGCCCTGGGCATCTGGGCTCAGGTTCCGCACTACGTCAGCGCGATGAGCTACCCGGCTGCGACGCTCGCCCTCCTGACGGGCCTGCACGACGTCGCCGGGCTCGTCGTCGATGCCGCAGCCATACGGCAAGAAACCATCATCCAACGCCAACGTCTCGATCAATTGGTCGCCAGCAACGACGAACATCGTTCGATGGTCAACCAACTCGAAGAGCTCTACGACCAAGCCCAGCAACAGACCGATCTCCTC
>JAENVT010000068.1 GCA_016650435.1 Ilumatobacteraceae bacterium | reverse complement strand
TTGAACAGCGCCATGTAGATGGCGACACCGCTCATCATCGTCAACACGGCCGGCAGCAATCGGCGGAATCGGCGCATCCAGAACTTGCCGAGGTTGATACGACCGTTGCGCTCGTGTTCGCCGATCAGCAGCAGGGTGATGAGGTAGCCGCTGATCACGAAGAAGACCTCGACGCCGAGGAATCCGCCGCCCAACCAAGTGTGGTTGGCGTGATACAGCATGACTGCCACCACCGCGAGGGCACGCATGCCGTCGAGCCCAGGCATGTAGGGCACCCGGCTGAGCTGTCGTTTGGGCGCGCTGAATGAGCTGGAGATGCGATTGACCGTCCTGGTGCTCATCGGGTCTCAAGTATCGCTGACGCGATACCTCTGCACGTGTGCACACGCCGATTCCTCATGCTGCGTACGGCGGCGACATTGCCTCGTTTACCGGCAATTTCGTGCCAGGCTTTCCCGAAAAAAGGAGGCCGTCATGTCACAGCCAGCGAGATGGTGGCCCGATCCGTTCGGCCGATTCCAGCAGCGCTACTTCGACGGGTCCAACTGGACCGCCCACGTCATCGACAACAACGGAACACAAGTTGTCGATCCGCTTGGCACGACGGTCAGCGTTCCATTCGCGACGCCAACGAGCAGCGCACCACCTGCCGAACCACCTGCCGAACCACTTGCCAGCTCCGCGGGCACCACGCCCGCAGCCGTGACATCTCTGAAGATGTATCTGGACGAACTCGGTCCCGATGCCCGCGACCGGCCGGCGGTTCGGCTGACGATCGCGTTGGCCGGCGTCGGTGGCCTAGCAGCAGCGGCCGGTATCGCATCGGCGATCATCGGCGACAATGCCGATGGTCGACCGCGGAAGATTGTGGCTGCGGTTGTTGTCGTCGTCGTCGCCTACGCGTTGCGGCTGGGCGTGAAGTCTCAGCCGGAACTGCGATCGGCAGCCGTGGGCGCCGCTGTTGTCGGCATCCCCGGTCTGGCGACCGCCATCACGAACGGCGACCATGTCGGCGGAACGCTCGTGCTCGCTGCAGTGCTACTGATCGCGGCATGGGCGCTGCCGGGCATGCGCGGGCGCCCGCTGCTGCTCGGCGCCGGCGCGGTAGCTCTGGTCTTCGCGTTGACCACGTTCAGCAACGACACCACCAGCGATACCCAGCTGTTCGACCTTGGCGTCGCCGATTTCATAGGAGGAAAGTCCTGGCTGTTCGTGATTGCCGCAGTCGTGTTGCTTGGCAAGGTCTGGTGGCTCGATGCGCACGGCTACTACGGGGTTGGCACGAGCCTGGTCGTCGCTGCCCTGCTCGCTACCGCGCTCGCAGTGTTGAAGGTCGTCGAGAGTCTGGGTTCGACCGGGGCCGCGATGCTTATCGGATTGACCGGTCTCGCTGTCGCAATCGTCGGCGACCACGGGCAACGTCGAGCCTCGACGTGGTTCGGTGTAGTGGTCGCCGCGATCGGGACCATCGCCGTCTTCACATCGTCCCTCGAACCCAGCACGACCGGCGATGTCGCGACGACATTGATCCTCTCCGGCGTAGCGCTTGTCGTTGTCCCGTTGATTGTGCACAGGATCCGCGCGTCGCGAGTTGCGCCGCAGGAAAGTACGCCGTTGTCTCAGTGACGGAAGTGGCGCTCGCTGGTGAACACCATCGCGATTCCGTGTTCGTCGGCCGCGGCAATCACCTCGTCGTCGCGCACGCTGCCACCCGGCTGGATTACAGCACAGATGCCAGCGGCTGCAGCCGCGTCGAGACCGTCGCGGAACGGGAAGAAGGCATCGCTGGCGCACACGCCGCCGTCGGCCCTGCCTGCTGACCGCTCGGCGGCGATGCGCGCCGAGTCGAGCCTGTTTTGCTGGCCGGCACCGATTCCGAACGCCTGACAATCCTTCGCGTAGACAATCGCGTTGCTGCTGACCGCGGCGCAGACCTGCCAGGCGAATCGCATGTCGGTCCACTGCGCCTCAGTGGGCGCCGTCTTTGTCACGACTCGCCAGGTCGTCTGGTCGAGGTTGACCGTGTCGACGTCTTGCACCAGCAGACCGCCGTCGATCGAGCGGATATCGAGCGCCACCCCGTACGGCGGTGGACCGGTGAGCACGCGCAGGTTCTTCTTCTCGGCGAGGATCGCCAGCGCGTCGTCGTCGAACGATGGGGCAATGATCACCTCGGTGAACACCCCGGCGAGGGCGTCGGCCAGTGCGGCCGGCACGGCGCGGTTGAGGGCCACGATCCCGCCGAACGCACTGACCGGATCGCACGCATTGGCCTTGATGTACGCGTCGGTGATGTCATCGCTCACAGCGACACCGCACGGGTTGGCATGCTTCACGATCACACACGCCGCTTCGTCGAAACGCTGCACGAGACGCCACGCAGCTTCGGTGTCGAACAGGTTGAGGTAGCTCATCTCCTTGCCGCCGTGCTGCACCGCATCGTCCCACCAACTCCTCCCACCGTCGAGGAGGTAACGGGCGCCGGTCTGGTGCGGATTCTCGCCGTAGCGCAGCGGTTGAACCTTGCTCAACGACAGGTGCAAGTTGTCGGGCAGACCGGCGGTCGGTGCCTTGTCGTCGAACCAGGTCGCAATCTGCGCGTCGTATGCAGCGATTCGGGCGAAGGCATCTCGCGCCAGCCGCTGCTTCGTCGCCGCACCGATTGCCCCGTCGGCGCGTAGCTCGTCGAGAACCACGGCGTAGTCGGAAGGGTCGACAACAACGGCGACGAACCGATGGTTCTTCGCCGCGGCACGCACCATTGCCGGCCCGCCGATATCGATGAGTTCGATGCTGGGATCGTTGGCGAAGGGATACAGGTTGCAGACCAGGAGATCGATTGCATCGATGCCGTACTCGGCCATCTCGGCGCGATGCTGTTCGTTGGTCGGGTCGGCGAGCAAGCCCCCGTGGATCTTTGGATGAAGGGTGACCACGCGGTGATCGAGGATTGCGGGGACGCCCGTCAACTCGGCCAAATCGGTGACCGGAGTGCCCGCTGCTGAGATCGCTTTGGCGGTGCCGCCACTGCTGACGATCCGCCAGCCGAGTTGATGAAGGCCTTCGGCGAACTCGACGATGCCGGCCTTGTTGTAGACGGAGAGCAGAGCGGTGGGCATGTCCCGACAGTACGCGACAGGGGGTATTCCTCGATTGGAGGCTTTACAAGGTGTACGGTGCGCGTGGGCTGGAGTTCGTTCCTACATGGAGGCAGATGTGGATCTGAGTAAGTTCAAGACATCCGACTGGTTGAAGGTCGGCGGAGCCATTGGCTTCTTCATCTTTG
The DNA here is from genome assembly GCA_016650435.1 of Ilumatobacteraceae bacterium. The sequence goes on along the minus strand of JAENVT010000068.1, from coordinate 1,159 downwards.
GTTTCTTCCACTGGTTGACGTCGGACTTCGGCGGTGGCACCAACGTCTTCGACTTCTTCTGGACAGGCACGGTGCCCTGGTTGCTCGTCATCGCGACGGGCGTGATCACCTTCCTACTCGCCACAGGAGCAATGAAGGCCGGGTCGCTTCCATGGTCGCTCATCTTCCTCCTTGCCACCGGCCTCGCCGCGCTCCTGCTGCTCATTCGTCTGATCTTCAACCCGATCGGCTGCCCGATCAGCGACTGCGGTATTTCTCGCGGGATCGGCATGTACCTGTCAGTGATCTCTGGGCTTGTCGCCTTCGCCGGCGCATTCATGGGATTCAAGGAGTCAGGTGGCGACTTCGCCGACCTGAAGGACATGAACAAGATCAAGGGTGCGTTCCAAGGAAGTGGCGGCAGCAACTCCGGTGAAGCGCCCCCACCGCCGCCTCCCGGAATGACACCTCCCGCTCCCCCACCACCACCAGCCTGACCAAGCCAAGTTCTGAAGAGCCCCGCCGAAAGGTGGGGCTCTTTCGCGTCAGAGGCGAAGTGTTGTCGCTCCGCACGTGCATGGTGCTGTGGGGCAACACTTCGGTTCCGTAGGCGGCGTGGACCGGCCGGGTTACTCCAGGGTCTTGAGGATGTTGGCCATCAGTTCGCCGGCTTCGGTGGGATTGAGGCCGACCTGCACACCTGCGGCGCGCAGGGCGTCCATCTTTCCTTGGGCGGTGCCTTTGCCGCCGCTGACGATCGCGCCGGCGTGGCCCATCTTCTTGCCGGCTGGTGCAGTTACCCCGGCGATGTACGCGCTCATCGGCTTGGTGACCGATGACTCGATGAAGGCCGCCGCCTCTTCTTCAGCGGACCCGCCGATCTCGCCGATCATGATGATGGCGTGAGTTTCGGGATCGGCGTGGAACCTGCTGAGGCAGTCGATGAAGTTGGTGCCCGGCACGGGATCGCCGCCGATGCCAACGCACGTCGACACACCGATACCGAGTTGCTTCAACTCGTACAACGCCTGATACGTCAACGTGCCGGAGCGCGACACGATGCCGACGTTCGGCCCCTCGGCCGATGGCAGCTGGGCGATCTCTCCGGCGGTGATCCCGATGTTGCACTTCCCTGGGCTGATGATGCCCGGGCAGTTCGGGCCGAGCAGCCGGGTGTTGG
>JAENVT010000067.1 GCA_016650435.1 Ilumatobacteraceae bacterium | reverse complement strand
GGCCTGGCTGACGATGTCGAGATCGGTGCGACCGTGAGCCAGCAGGAGTTGCACATGGCTCATCGGCTCGAGCCTGGCACCGAACTTCGACATCGTCTTGCGAACACCCTTGGCAACAGCGCGAACTTTGCCGTGATGTTCAGTCATCAACACGACGATGCGATCAGCCTCGGCAAGTTTGTAGGTGCGTAGCACCACCGCCGAGTCGCGGTAGACGGGGGAACCCACTAGTCGAGGCCTCCGAATCGTCGGTGCCGTCCGGCGAATTCGGTGACGGCACCCTCCAGGTCGCTGCCTCGCAGATTTGCCCATCGCACGTCGAGGTAGACCAGCTCGCAATATGCCAACTCCCAAACCAACGTCGACGGTAGGTCGGTGTCGGGACCGACGATGATCGCTAGGTCAGGATCACACGTCGCCGGGGCGTTGACGACCTCGGCCAGGTTGGTATCGGTGACTGCGCGGCCATCTCGTCGCAAAACGTTGACAGCCTCGACCAGTCGTTGGCGCCCATCAGTCTGCGGATCGACCACGGCAGTGCACTTCCCGACACGGGTGACCGACGCCGGCATCCCGCCATGCGGCGGGACGACACGGTCGAGCGGACGGATGGTCAACCACGTCGCCCCGGCCTGCTCGGCAACCTTGCCGAACTCGAGGATTCGGTCGCGCCAGGCAACGTCGCCGAGCGCGTTCCACTCATCCAAGGTGCCGCCGACGATCACGATGTGTCGCAACTCGACGGACTGCTCAGCGGAGCCTTTCATGAAAGCTCATCATCCCACGCTTGGCCGCGAAGTGAGGGCCATGCGGAAGCGGTTCTGGCTAGGGTTCATCTCCTGTGCGATCCGATGCTGAACGGCCTCTTCACGTCGCTTGCATCATGGACGGGAACGGTCGCTGGGCCAGGCGACGCAGCCTGCCGCGTACCGCCGGGCATACCGAGGGTGAAGAGAATCTGGCCGCCGTCGTGCGGCTGGCCGTGAAGCGCGACATCGGCTGGCTGACCGTGTTTGGATTCTCGACCGAGAACTGGGTCCGGCCGCGAGTCGAGGTCCGCCACATCCTCGGATTGCACAAGAAGCTGTTCGGCAGGATCGCCGAGCTCAACGATCTCAACGTGCGGGTGCAGTGGATCGGGCGTCCGTTCTCCAGCCCCGAGGCGCGCACGCCGCGATATGTCCAAAAGGCGATCGCCAAAGCCATTGCCGATACGGCGACCAACACCGGAATGGTCCTGACCGTTGCGTTCGACTACGGCAGTCGAGCCGAGATCGTCCACGCCGCGGCGACCGCTATCACCGGCGACCGCGAGCGCGTGACCGCCGCCGACCTCGATGCAAACATGTACCTCCCAGAGCTGCCCCCGGTTGACGTAGTCGTGCGAACGTCTGGCGAACGTCGCATCTCCAATTTCATGCTGTGGCAGTCAGCCGGATCGCCGGTCTACTTCACCGAGCAAACCTGGCCCGACTTCGGCGAAACCGAACTCGACGCCGCCATCGACGTCGCCCGCGACCGCGCCTCGCGCTGAGGCCAGTCACGCGAAACCGTGCTGGACCTCCGTGACCCCTGTGACGATGCCTATATCCATGATCGTGCCTCTGGAGCAATCACGCCGATGATGCTCCAGTCGGGCACCCCACGAAACTTCCGCAGCCGACGTCGAACTCGCCCCGGGCTGAGTTCGGCAGCAAGGTGAGATAAGGGGGCACAATTCAGCTCTACCCCAGCCCTCCATGTTTGCGATCGAGTGGATCCAGCTGTGGGCCGTGCCTAACTATTTTCTGGCTCGACAGGTGCACATGTCGCGACGACAGGTGAGCCTGTCGAATCGGCGAAAACACTCTCGTCTCCCCGCGCTCGCATCGGCAGTTCTGGAGTGGACAGACCGTCGTCCGCTGTCTGCGTTAGCGATCAGAAGCGCGGAGCGTCTGTGCGCTCATACAGAAGCCTCGTGCGGAGACTGGCCCCTAACTGCTAGCAACGATCGACGCAGATATGCGTAGGTCACGGCTCGGCGGATCTGCGCCGGTCGTCAGGTGACGAGTGGCCAGTGCGCGGTTTCAGCAAGGCACCGGGCGAACGCTGCTGGGTGGGCGAGCTGAGGGAAGTGGCCGCTCCCGCTCAGAACCTTGATGACCACCTGCGGTATCTGCTGGATGAGCCAAGCGCGATACTCGGCGTCAACTTCATCCCCGGCAACGATCAAGTACGGCACTCCTTTGGTCCGCAGGATCGCTTGACCGGCCTCGGCCATCGCGTTGATCTCCTCAGGCGTCCGTGTCAACACCTCATTCCAGTAGCCGAGCACGAGGTCCTGGCGCGGAGTCGTGGTCGCTCGGAGGAGTTCTTGCGCCTCCGCGGGCAGAAGCTCGATATGCATACTCGCGACGAATCCGCCCCAGATTGCCGGAAATGCCGGTCCCCGGAGTTGTTCAGCCATCGAGCGCAGAAACTCCGAAAACTGCTGCGTACGCAAGGGCTGATCGACGTTGACGACCCCGCTCGTCGTGTGTCGGGAGGCGTAGACGGTCGCGATGATCGCAGCGATCGAGTGTCCAACAATGACAGGTGCAGCCAGGCCGGCCTCTTCTATCGCGCAATGGACGGTGTCCACGACGTCGACCAAGCCATACAACGGGGAGGGGTCGGAGCTTCCGTGTCCGGGCAGATCGAGCAGCAAGGTTTGCCGTTCAGGATCGATGCGCTCCAGCTCAATTAGCGCCGCACGCCACATCGTGCGATCGAAGGTAAGACCATGCAGCAGCACCAGCGGTGGCCTGCTATCAGACTGTCCGGACAAGTTTGCGCTCAACCCTGCGAACCTGAGAGCGGGGCCATTGCTACTCACGTCATTCTGAGTCATGACCAACACTCCAGTCGCCGCGCAGCGCGGCCGGCTGACGATACTCGACCCACATGTCCCGCGCGTACCGCACCATCGACCGCGGTGCCTAACGGCAGATATTTGCGTTGTCAGATCCGTCCCGCGATCCCGGCTTGTCGACGGGGAACGCGAATGACGAAACGCTCGTCCGGCTTCACGTCACCGCCAACCTTTGTGTTCGCCCACATGTTGAGGCCGTTGTCTTCATGCTCAACGATCTCTGCATCAATGCCTGCCGCCACGAGGCGGTCGAGGGCATGCTGAGCTTCTGCCATGGAACACGGCTTCGGGCGCGCCAACACAACGGTACGGCGAAATGGGTTCCTCATGGTTCACACAGTGCCCGGTCCGCCAAGTGACCACAAGGGTTCAAAGGGTGCAACTTACGAGTACCGATCGGCAGTTCGGTGCGAGTTCGCGTCACCACCATGGCAGAAGCGAGCAGCGGTATTCTTGCGAAATGCGACCCCTTCGGTACTCCATCAATGTCACATTGGACGGGTGCTGCGATCATCGTGCAATCCCCGCGGACGAAGCCGTGCATCGTCACGCGGCCGAGAACCTCAACCAGGCCGATGCCCTTCTCTTTGGGCGGGTGACTTACGAGATGATGGAATCTGCATGGCGGCCGCCGGCACCGACGGGAACGAGACCTGATTGGATGGAACCCTTCGCCCAGACGATCAACGCGGCGAAGAAGTACGTCGTGTCGAGCACCCTGGAGCAGGTCGATTGGAACGCAGAACTCGTGCGCGGGGATCTTGGGCAAGGCCGTTCAGCAACTCAAGCGGGAGTCGGGCAAGGGACTGTTCGTAGGAGGTGTGAAGCTCCCACTGGCGTTGACGGAGCTGGG
>JAENVT010000066.1 GCA_016650435.1 Ilumatobacteraceae bacterium | reverse complement strand
TTCATCAGGGTGGTCTTGCCCGCCCCGTTCTCGCCGAGCAGGGCATGGATCTCGCCCTGCCGTACGTCGAGGCTGATGGCGTCGTTGGCGAGGACCCCGGGGTACTGCTTGGTGATGCTACGCATCTCGAGCACGGGAGGTCGCTCCTCCCGAGTCGATTCCGCTTTCGTCGTCACCGCATCGTTCATGACATTTCGACCGATAGGACGAGCGGACCGGTCCAGGGGACCGGTCCGCTCGTCTGCATGGTTACCTGTGAGTCCGTGCCAAGGGGCGGATCAGTTGCCCGTATCCTCGGCGCCGGCGTAGCACAGGTTGGATGGCTGGCACGGATCGAGGGTGCCGGCCGCCATGGCAGCGTAGGCGTCATCGATCTTGCCCTGGATATCGCTCGTGATCAGGTCGGCGAACTGGTAGAACGGAGCCAGCCCGATCCCGTCGTTGTCGGCGCCGTAGAAGACGTTGGAGTCCCGCGGGCTGCCGTCTGCGAACGCAACGATCGCATCGGAGACCGCCTTCTTCAGCTTCTTCTCTGCGCTGGTGACGATGCACTCGGCGCTGTCGTGCGTCGAGTTCCACTGGTCGACGTCCACGCCGATCCCGTAGATGCCTGCCGCCTCGACGGCCTGCAGAACACCGTTGCCGGTCTTGCCGGCCACCTGGAACATGACGTCCGTGTCGGCGTTCTGGGAGATGAACTGATCAGCGAACGACTTGCCGGTGGTCGGATCGTTGAATGCGACGCCCAGGTCGTTCGAGATGTACTTGAGATGCACGGTGACGTCCGCGTTGACGCTCTTCGCGCCATTCTCGAAGCCACGCATGTAGTTGACGACAGGCGGGATCGTCCCCGAGCCGCCGATCGCGGCGATGTCGTTGCTCTTGGTGATGCTGCCGGCCACGATGCCGGCCAGGTAGCCAGCCTGCTGCTCGCTGAAGATGAGGCTCTCGTAGTTGCCGGTCGGGTCATTGCCCTGGAACTGGTCGACGCCCACGAAATGGATGTCGGGGTTCGCCTGGGCTGCCTCGAGCGTGGCCGCGCCGAGCGCAAAGCCCACCGACACGATCACGTTGTAGCCCTGGTCGACGAACGACTGGATGTTGCTCGCGTAGTCATCCGACGAGGCGGTGACGATGGCCTGCGGCTCCGGTGCGCCGGCGAGCTGTGCGCCGAGTTGGGCACCTTCCCAGCTGAACTGGTTGAAGTTCTTGTCGTCAAGCGTGCCGACATCGGTCACCAGGCCGATCTTCGCGTCACTCGTGCCCTGGGCCGTTACCGGTGCGTCGGTCGGTGCCGACGCGTCCCCGAGCACGCGGCACAAGCCTTTGCCGGTGTCGATCTGCGCAGTGCTGCAGGCGCCCAAGAGCAGGGCGCTTGCGACAATGGTCGCCACGCCAGCGTACTGTCGCTGCTTCCGCATGAATTCTCCTCTACCCCGTGAAGGGTTCCTCCTGTGCCCGTCGCCGCTGGCGTCGGGGGTGGCGGGTCAAGCTTTCGACCACGCCGAGTCCGCGGCATCATACTGCGACAGCAAATCGGCACTCAAGGGTATTTCGGCATGGTCCACACGGCACTTCGGCTCGCGGTCTTCGACCTCGACGGCGTCGTGTACCGCGGCTCCACGGCGGTCCCCGGGGCAGCCGGCGTGATCGACGCGCTCCATCGCTCCGGCTGGGCGGTGCGGTACGCCACGAACAATTCGATGTACACGCGCGCACAGTTCGTGGCGCGGCTCGAGCGGCTGGGCATCGCGGCAACCAACGACGAGGTGGTGACCTCGGTCACTGCCACGATCGACCTCCTGCGCAATCGCCTGCCCGACGTGCAGCGCGTGCTGGCGGTGGGCGAGGCCGGGATGCTGACCGAGCTCACCGAGGCCGGACTCGAGGTCACACCCGCCACCGAGGCCGCCGGGCAGGATTGGAATGGCGGCCCGCTGGCGTCGCGGCACGACGCGGTGGTCGCCGGGCTCGATCAGCAGATCGACTACCGGCGTTTGG
>JAENVT010000065.1 GCA_016650435.1 Ilumatobacteraceae bacterium | reverse complement strand
GTTCTGCTTCCTGGCCGACTGGTACTTCACCGATCGCGGCATCCGCGACAAGGTCGAGATCACCTACGTCACACCGCTCGACGGGGCATTCACCAAGCCGGTTGCTTCGGCGGCGCTCTCCTCCCTGTTGGAGGAGAAGGGCGTCCATCTGGTCACCGAGTTCAACACCGGCGAGGTCGACGGAAGCGGCGGCAAACTTGTGGGTTACGACGGTCGTGAGGTGCCGTTCGACCTAGCAGTCGTCGTGCCTCTGCACAGTGGCGCGGACTACGTCGGCCGCAGCGAAGGACTCGGCGACGAGCTCAACTTCGTCCCGACGAACAAGTCGACGCTGCAGACGTTGGCGAAGCAGAACATCTTCGCGATCGGCGACGCCACCAACGTTCCGGCCTCGAAGGCCGGATCGGTCACTCACTTCGAGGGCGAGGTGCTGGTCGACAACATCGTCCGCTTCCTCGACGGTCGCGAGCTGTCCAGCACGTTCGATGGGCACGCCAACTGCTTCATCGAGACCGGGTTCGGCAAAGCCCTGCTCATCGACTTCAACTACGAGACCGAGCCGTTGCCCGGTCACTACCCCACGCGTGTTGGCATGCCGCTGTTGAAAGAGAGCCGCTTGAACCACCTGGGCAAGTTGATGTTCCAGTGGTTCTACTGGCACGCCCTGCTGCAGGGACGCGACGTGCCCGGCATCGGCTCCGACATGCCACAACACGGCAAGCAACACCCCATCACCGCCCCACAGGAGGCATTGGTATGAGTACCGCAACCATCGCCGGCACCGCCGTCGAACTGAACGACGAAGGCTTCTTCGTCGACCCGACCCAGTGGACCCGCGACATCGCCGTCGAGATGGCCACAGCGGCTGGCATCTCACCGATCACCGATCGGCACTGGCAGGTCATCGACTTCATGCGCAAGGAGTACTTCGACAAGGGCACCGGCCCCACGGTCCGAGTGCTCGGCAAGACCTCGGGAGTCAGCGTGAAGGAGCTCTACCAGCTGTTCCCCAATGGACCGGCAAAGACGGCAGCCCGGATCGCCGGGATCCCCAAGCCGAAAGGATGCATCTGATCATGAACGAGACCGGCAAGATCACCAAGGTTTCGATCATCGTGTCGAAAGGGTCCCTCGAAGGGATCTACCCGGCGCTGATCATGGCGAACGGCGCCCGCGCCGAGGGAATGGAGGCGAACCTGTTCTTCACGTTCTTCGGCCTCGACGCCATCCACCAAAAGCGCATCGACCACATCAAGGTCGCCACCGTCGGCAACCCCGCGATGCACATCCCCACCCTGATCGGCGGCCTGCCCGGCATGAGCGGCATCGCCACCCACATGATGAGCAAGAAGATGGACGAACTCGACATCCCGCCCATCCACGAGTTCATCGAGATGATCGCCGACACCGGATGCGGCATGTACGCCTGCAAGGCATCGGTCGACATGTTCGGGATGGAGAAGAACGACTTCGTCGAACAAGTCCAAGACATCATCACCGTCGGCGACTTCTACGACCTCGCCGCCGGCGGCCAGATCATCTTCACCTGAACACATCGGCGACCCAGGATCTGGAGCGAGGTCGGCCTCCGTCTGCCAACCTCGTTCCGCGTCCGGGATTGGAAGCGCATTGCTGGAGACGTGACAGGAGAGGTAGGTATGCAATGAACGAGAACGGCTATGGCAAAAGTGTGCTGGAGGAACTCCGGCCACTACATCGCGAACTGCGCCATGCGATTCCCGACGTGTACAAAGGGTTTTCCGAGTTCCATCACGCGGCCTTTGCCCCGGGCGAACTCGGTGCCAAAGACAAGGAATTGATCGCCTTGGCCATCGGCGTGATCCAACGATGTGACGGATGCATCGCGTCGCACGCTGAGGGAGCGGCCCGTGCGGGTGCCACTAGGCAGGAAGCTGCCGAGGCGATCGGTGTCGCAATGCTGATGAACGGTGGACCAGCGACCATCTACGGTCCGCGCGCCTACGCCGCGTTCTGCGAGTTCACGACGGAACCCGAGACGGACGACGAGCGGACACTTCAAGTCAACGGAGAACTCAAGGCCGTCTCGGTCGCCTAACACCGCGCGAACCCCTCGTCGCGGCGTTCGAGTCATAGCAGGTGGCTATCGCTGCCAAAGGCGCGTCCGGGTTGGTCACAGTGGCCTTGCGGCGGAGAGTTGACTGTGCACCTTGAGAGACCGCTGTGACCTTGCTCGCTGCTGCGGGCATTGGCCTGGCGATCGGGTTCCTCGGTGGCATGTTCGGCAAGGGCGGATCAGCGATCGCCACACCGCTACTTGCCGCAATCGGTGTGCCGGCAATCGTCGCCGTCGCGGCTCCACTCCCGGCGACGATTCCTTCGACCCTCGCCGCCAGTTCGGTCTACTGGAAGGCGCGATTGATCGACTGGCATATCGTACGATGGAGCCTCGGCTTCGGTATCCCGGCAACAGTCGCCGGCGCATTGGCGACTCGCTGGATCGGCGGCACAGCGCTCATCACCGTTACCGACTGCGTCTTGGTCGTCCTCGGGCTTCGGTTCTTGCTGGCGCGTGACAAGGACCCAACGTATCCTGTCGATCCACCGCGTGACAGTGCTTGGCTCCTCGCCGGAGTCGCGACGGCGATCGGTCTCGTCTCCGGCCTGCTCGCGAACAGCGGCGGCTTCCTGCTCGCTCCGTTGTACATCGCGGTCCTGCGACTGCCGGTGAAGGCTGCGTTCGCGTCATCGCTGGCGGTTGCGACCGTGCTGGCCGTACCGGGCACCATCGTCCACGCCGTGCTCGGCCACATCGACTGGACGCTCGTTGCGGTGTTCGCCGTGACGTCGGTACCGCTGTCGTTTCTCGGCGCGAAGGTCGCACTGCGAACCGATCCCAAGCGACTCGAACGTGTCTACGGCGCCGTGATCGGTCTGCTCGG
>JAENVT010000064.1 GCA_016650435.1 Ilumatobacteraceae bacterium | reverse complement strand
TCGTGTTGATCGACAACCTGAGTCTGCGAACGCCGCGGTGAGGCTACGACTCGCCGAGGTAGCCGGACAGGATCAGCCGGTGGTCGGCGCGCAGCGTCTCGGCCGGCTCATGGATCACGAGCTCGCCGTGAGACAGCACGTACCCGCGGTCGGCGACAGCGAGTGCTATTTGGATGTGCTGTTCCACCAGCAGTACGGCGCAGCCGCTTTCCTTGGCGTATGTGGCGACGACCGGCAGGAGTCGCTGGACGATCACGGGAGCGAGCCCCAACGACAACTCATCGAGCAGCAGAAGGCGCGGCTGACGGGCCAACGCTCGCCCGACTGTGAGCATCTGTTGCTCGCCGCCAGAGAGTAAACCGGCGCGGCGTTCGGAGATCGCGGCGAGTGCAGGGAAGTAGTTGTAGGCGACATCAGCGTCGATGTGCTCGCCGCGATATCCGAGACGGAAGTGCTCGGCGACGGTGAGGCCGAAGAACACTCCCCTGCCCTCGGGCACGTGGGCGATGCCGAGGCGGGCCCGGGCAGTGGGCGACAGTCGACCGATGTCGTTCCCGCCGACGCGGATCACGCCCGCCATCGGACGCACGAGGCCAGAGATCGCTCGCAGCGTCGTTGTCTTACCGGCTCCGTTGGGGCCGAGCAGGGCAACCACTTCTCCGGCACCGACGTACAGGTCGAGCTCGCGCACGACGGCCGCCGCGTCGTATCCAGCCGAGAGGCCGTCGAGATGGAGGACCGGGTCAGCCACCATCTTCCGCCTCTCGTAGATCGTCAAGGCTGATGGGGGCCGATGAGTCCACCGGCGCCACTGTGACCATCTCGGTCGTGGCCGAGCCCAAGTAGGCGGTGACAACCTTCGGGTCTTCGCGCACAGCGCTGGGCGTTCCGTTGGCGATCACCCGACCGAACTCGAGCACCACCACGCGATCGCTGATCCCGAGCACGAGGCCCATGTCATGGTCGACGAGGAGGATCGGCGTGCCGCGATCGACGATCTCGCGCAGGTGACGACCGAACACGACAGATTCCTGCGCGTCGAGGCCGGCCGCCGGTTCGTCGAGGCATAGCAACTTGGGTCGGGCAGCCAGCGCCCGGGCGACGGCGACGAGCTTGCGTTGACCCTGTGTGAGCTCGGCAGGTGTTGCCTCGGCGAGGTCGCCGAGCGCGAACAAATCGAGCGCCTCGTCGACGGCACTCGAGCGGGCCACCGGTCTGGCGATCAGTTCCTTGAGTGTCGTCAACACCGACGGTTGTTGGGCCGCGACGGTGAGGTTCTCGCGTACCGACAAGTCGTCGAACAGTTCGATCGACTGCCAGGTCCTGGCAAGACCGCGCCGGGCGCGGGCGTGGGGCGGCAACTCGCTGATGTCGGTTCCGGCCAGCTCGACTCTGCCGCGGTGCTGCACGAATCCGGTGACCGCGTCGATGAACGTCGTCTTGCCCGCACCGTTGGGCCCGATCAGGCCGACCAGCTGGCCCGGCTCGACGTCGAGATCGACATCGACGACGGCATGCACACCACCGAAGGAGACCGTGATCCCGCGGGCCGACAACACCGTGCTCATGGTTCGCTGACCATCGCCGTCGGGCCACCGGATGCCAGCACTGCGCCCTTTGCTCGCTGGCTGCTGCCCGCGGCCGCACGACGTTTCGCGGACTGCTGCCTCTTGCGATATGTCGTTCCGGCCACACCCTCCGGATTCTGGATCAGTGTGACGATCAGGATCAGGCCACCGACCAGCAGCGTCCAGTTGCCGGAGATGCCGAGGATCGACTGGAAGAAATGAGGAACGAGGCCCTCGGTTGCAACCAGCCCACCGATCACCGCGCCCGACACCATCGTGATCCCACCGATGTAGGCGAATGCGACGAACCCCAACGCGATCAAGATTCCGAACCGGGCGGCACTGACCGAGCCGAAGTTGTACGCGTACATCCACCCCGCCGTGCCGGCGATGAACGAGGAGATCGCGTAGGCCGTGATCTTCACGCGGGCAACGTTGATGCCCGCAGCTGCAGCCGCCCGCTCGTTGGCGCGCACGGCCAGCATCTGCTGACCGAGCACGGCGCGGCGAAGGTTGGAGACGAGCAGGCATAGCGCGATCACGGCGACGAGATAGACGAAACCGATCACCGGGCTCGGGAGCTTCCCATCGAGCCCGCGGTACTTCGCGTTGCCGCCGATAGCGAACCCGAACAACCTGGGCTGGCCGACCGGCGAGCCGGACGGGCCTGCGCCCCACCTCGAGTTGGCGAACCCGAACTGCTCGATGGCGATGACCCCGGCCAACGTCACCACGGCGAGGCTGACTCCGCGCACTCGCAGGGCCGACACACCGACGAGAAGGCCGACCACGACAGCGGCTGCGGAACCGGCAAGCGGCCCCCACGGAAAGCCGATGCCCGACTTGACGAACAACTGCGAGACCACGAACCCGCAGACCCCCGCGAGCGTGACTTGGGCGAGCGACACCTGACCGACGAACCCGGTGATCACCACCAGCGACAGGCAGACAACCATTCCGACCATCGACAGCATCAGCGCCTGCCGGTAGCCGAACGGCAGCACGATCAACAAGACAACGCCGACGACAGCGAGCAGTACGGCCGGGCGGGCAAGGCGCTGCGGTCGCGGAGCCACGGGGAGGCGCTTCTCGACGAGCTCGCCGCGGGTCGGCAGGCTTCGTCCGCGCAGCGACAGTGCGATGAGAAGCAGCACGAAAGTGAGCAGAGCCTGGACTCCCGGCAGCGGTTGCCCCTTGTCGGTCGGGAACCACGACAGCGTCGAAGCGTACGACATCAGGGACTGTCCGATCCCGATGCCGAGACCGGCCACGCAGGCGATCGGCAGTGACGTGAACGCGGCGAACAATGCTGCGGCCAGCGCCGGCACGATGAAGAGCACCAGGGTTTTCGAATCGGCTTGAGCCAGCGGGGCGGCGATGATACCCATAGCGCCGGCCAGTGCCGACGCCACCACTGTGTTGGCCATCGACAGGTGGTTCGGCGACAGCCCGGCCAGCATGCCGTACACCTCGTTCTCCGCCGCCGCCCGCGTCGCCAGACCAAACCGGGTCCAGCGGTACAAGGCGGAGAGCGCCAGCGCGATCAGCATGACGATCGCCGCCATCCAGAACCTGTTCGCCGGGATCGACGTGCCGAAGATCTTGATCAAGTTGGTGGGGAAGACGCTGGGGATCTGCTTCGACGGCGAACCGAACCACAGCAGGATGGTCGCCTGGAGGGTCAACAGGATCCCGAGCGAGGCGACCAGCTTGGCGAGTGGCGACGACGTTCGTAGCGGGCGGAAGACCAGCAGTTCGCTCACCACGCCGACAACCATCGACACCAAGATCGTGACGACGATTGCCGGAGGTGTCGCCAGCGTGAAATGGAAGTAGCCGGACTTGAGGGCCCAGAACGTGTACGCGGCGACCATCGAGATCGCGCCAGTGGAGAGATTGATGATCCCCGAACCGCTGAAGGTGACGACCACCGCCATGGCAATCCCGGCGATCACCGCGCCCGCCCCGAGGCCGAGCAGGACGAAGAGGACAATCTCCTTCATGTCCTGCTCAGCCTCGCGGGACGCGTGTTGATAGGCGAAGTCGGAGGACCCCTATGCGACCCATCCTTCCGGCGGGCCGACGAAGCCGCCGGCAAGCTTCCAACCTGCGTCCTTGCCGTTGTACTTGTAGAACTGGGTGAAGTCGTTGCATACGCCGGGTGCCTTCGGGTACTTGCCGCACTGGAGCACGGGCGAGCCAAGGATCAGCGGACCCTTGAATGCCTTCATCTGAGCCGCGATCGCGTCGCTCGTGATGTTGTCCGGACCGATTGCGTTGAGCCACTTTGCCAGGGTCATCATTTGGCCGAAGCCGACCAACACCCACGGATCACCGATGCTCGACTCCAACCCCTGTGCCTTGAGGATGTCGGTGTAGGGCGGAACCGACGGATCGGTCGGGTCGATGCTGAGCGACGAGGCGACGGCGTAGAGCCACTGGGGAAGGTCACCGAGTGCCGTGCCCACGTCCGCGTTGATGCAGATCGGACTGGCGAGCACCTTCTCGTCGGGGATCCCGAGCTGCTGCGTCGCCTGTTCGAACTTGACGCAGTCGTTGGGGTTGATGACCGGCATGACGAGATCGACGTCCTGAGCACCGGCGGCGAGCAGCGGGACCGTCAGGTCGGGGGTGTCGGCCGCGTAGGGCACCACCTTTGTAGGGATGCCAGCAGCCTCGAAGGCCGATGCCTGTCCGGCAGCGCCTTCATCTTGGCCGGAGCCTTCCGGATAGATGAGCGCCGCCGACTTGACGTGCAACGTGTCGCGGGCGAACGTCGCATACGGGGCGAGGATGTACTTGGCGCCTCCGAAGAGGACAGCGGCGGTGGCCTGGACAGTGTCAGCAGCGCTGACCGACACGCCGGCGACCACCGGCTTGGATCCGGCGACCGCGGCATAGAACGACTCGGTTCCGATGAACGTCGGACCAGTCTCGATCGCGACGATCGAGCTGTCGTTGGCGAACTGCTGCCCGCACTGTTGACCTTCCTCTTCAGTGTTCGCGATGTAGCAGGTGACCAGCTCAAGAGGATGGCCGCCGATTCCACCGGCATTTTTGTTGACGAAGTCGACGGCGGCCTGGATGCCGGTGATGTTCGTGTGGGTGACCTCGACAGCACCTCCTTGCTGGTTGAAATACCCGATCTTGATCGGTGACAAGCTGGCATCGGCTGCGCCGGTTCCGCCGATGTACCCGGCGAAATCGGTGACCTTGTCGCCGACCGGCGCTGCGGTCGTGTCTGCCGGTGCTGCGGCCGTTGTGTCTGCCGGTGCTGCGGCCGTTGTGTCAGCAGGTGCTGCGGCCGTTGTGTCGGCTGGCGCTGGTGCCGCCGTGCCTCCGGCGGTCGGCGTGGCCGATCCCTTGTCGCTGCCGCAACTGACGGCTACGAGTGCCGCTGCCAGAAGTATGGCACCGAGCCTTCCCCGTGACCTGCCGGTCTTTGGCATGTCGATGTGACGCATGCTTCCCCCATTCGCAAGTGGCCATCCCCCCCAAGGGACC
>JAENVT010000063.1 GCA_016650435.1 Ilumatobacteraceae bacterium | reverse complement strand
GGTCGATGCACGAACTGTTTGTAGGCTCGTCGAGCGTGGCCGACGAGCTCGACATCATCACCTGCGAGGACGCGGCCGCCTGGGACACGTGGCTCGCCGCAAACCACCGTCTGTATGCGGGCGTCTGGCTGAAGATTGCCAAACAGCACACCGGCGTGGCCTCGTTGACGAACGACGAGGCTGTGGACGTGGGCCTCTGCTGGGGCTGGATCTCGGGTCACCGCAAGGCGCTCGACGAGACCTATTTCCTACAGCGGTACACACCTCGCCGACCGAGGAGCAACTGGTCGGCGGTGAACGTTGCCAAGGTCGGGGTCCTGACCGCGGCTGGTCGCATGCACCCGCCGGGGCAGGCGGAAGTCGATGCCGCCAAGGCCGACGGCCGCTGGGATCGGGCGACCTGAAGGTTCTCCGTCCGCGAGACTTTGAACATGCATGCAGGCGACATGGATCTCGACGCGTTCATCGAACTCGAAACCAGGGTGTGGGATGCGGCGTGGTGCTCGCTGTGGTCTCAACGCGACGGTCGATGGGCGAATGTCTTCAGCCAGGACTCGCCGGCAAAGCTCCCAGAGTGAACCGAGCAAGTGTCGTAACGTTGCATGGATGCGACTGCCCCGTCATCCACTTGCCGCGCTTGCGATCTTCTGCTGCGTGCTCGGCGCCTGCGGCAGCGACAAACCGGCTGCGACGGTAGGCAGTTCAACCATCGCACCTGCGTCTGCAAATTCCTCAGGTGGAGACACGACGCAGACTCCCCAGGCAGGCGGCAACGTCGATTGTGCGGCGCTGAAGACCAACCTCGCGGACATCCTCGTCAACTGGCAACTGGTCATCGGCTTGAGCAACTCGCCGACGTCGGAATGGACGCAGATTCCCCTCGGCAGCCTCCCCAAGTTCGGCGATCAACTGGCGGCAGTCAAGGCTGCGCTGGGCGCCGACGCCAACGCGACCGCCTCCCTGTCGTACATGTCGGGAGCCAACGACATCGTTGCCCGGGGACTCGGTGGCGATTCGGCGGCACAAGCTGACCTGGCCGCGTTCATGGGCACAGATGTCGCCGCGAACGTCGGCAAGCAGCTGCCCATCTCGATCGCCTTCCAAAACGCCGGCTGCTCGTAGCACGAATCACCGGGCGCGAAAATACGCCTGAGAATGCCGAAATCGCGCCCAAGCAGGTTGTCTGCCGACTGTCGCCCGGCCTGTCCGTCATGTCGACGACCGCGACCGCGGTGGCCCTGCTGGACGCAGCGCGACACGGAAGAACGTCTCGTCGTCGCCTTCGCTCAGCGCTGTGATGGTGCCGGTACGTTGCTCACCGCCGGCATCGCCGTTGACAACGACGATGTCCCCAACTCCCGCGTCGGGCAACGCTGAACAGGGAACGAACATGCCCTCTGCGTCGGCGCGAACAGGCGCGTGCTCCTGCCATTGCCAGGTCTGTGGCGATTGGTTCATTGCCGACCCGTACCCGATTTTCGTGCCATCGAAGCCTCCAGATGAGGCGGTCGGCAGCGACGACCGGCTCAGGACTCGAGGTGCCAGAGCGCGCGGTAGTAGCTGATGCGCTCCTCGTCCGGTGCGATGCCGTAGGCCTCGAAAAGCTCGCCCTGATGCCCCTCGCCAAAATTCCAGTCGAGACTCAGCGAGGCGATCGCCAAGTCCGCCCATCGGTCGCCCACGGCCAAGTCACCGAAATCGACATTGCCCGTCCATTCGCCGGTGGTCGAGATGAGCGTGTTCGGGGCACACGCGTCGCCGTGCACCAGCACTACGTGATCGAGTGGCGGGCGCGGTCCGAGCGAGTCGGGTGCGCGGCCGACCCAGACCTCCGATGTCCAGTGTGAGGGGAAGTCATCTGTCGGAACCGCGTGGATGGCCCGTAGGCCGGTGGCGATAGCCCGTATCGCCTCCGATCGGCGAGCTCGCCAGGTGTCGCCCACGGCGCACTCACCGGGAAGAGCCGCGGTCAGGAGCCACTGCGCCTCGTCGTCAGAGCCCGAGGCGATGACACGCGGCGAGGGGTGGCGATCCGAGAGCCATGTGAGGCGGACCCGCTCGCGTTCGAGGTCGATGCCGGTGTGTCGCGGATTCCACTTCAGGAACTGATCGTCGATGCGAAACGTCAGCCCACCGAGCTCGTTTCGCCAGATGAGGTCGGCCGGACGGTCACCCGCAAGCTTCACGACGACTTCGGGGACGGTATCCTCGCCAAGGGCGTGTAGGGCTCCGAGATGCGAGAAGTCGGGCTCCGTCATGCGGTCCGCAGACTATTGGCGACGCCTCGCACATGTGTGGTCACGCCGACGTCCTCGACCGTCTCTCGCGTATGCCAGGCTGAGGCGATGGCGCCTCGCGAGCACGCCACGGACCCGCCGGCCGTCGACTTGGCCATCGTCGGTGCCACAGCGCTTGTTGGCACACCTGCGATCGGCGTCGACGGTCCGGCTGTGTTCGCGGCATCGACCACGATCGAGATCACCGATGGCGCGATCACGTGGATCGGGCCATCGTCAGATGTCCGGCCGGTGGCCCGCGAGTTGATCGATGCAAGCGGCTTGGTGGCGATGCCCGGGCTGATCAACACCCACTGCCACGCGGCGATGACCTTCCTGCGCGGCGTCGCAGAGGATGTCCCGATCGCCAACTGGTTCAACGACTACATCTGGCCGATGGAGGTCAACGTCGGTGGGCGCGACGTGTACGTCGGAACCATGGTCGCCGCTGCCGAGATGATCGAGTCGGGGATCACCACGTTCGCCGACCACTACTTCTTCATGGACGAAGCTGCCCGCGCTGTCGACGAGAGTGGCATGCGCGCCAACCTCGGCTCGGCGTTCTTCAGCTCACAAGGCCCCGAAGGGCTGGATCAGTCAGCCGATTTCGCCGAAAACTGGCAGGGCCGCGCCGGTGGGCGAATCACCACCTCGATCGCGCCGCACGCCCCCTACACGTGCAACGACGAAGATCTGCGGGGCGCGGCCGACGCAGCCCGTCGGATTGGCGTGAGGGTTCACGCGCACGCTGCCGAGGACATGCACCAGACCCAACTCAGTGTCGAGGGGCGCGGCATCACCCCGATCGAGGTGCTTGCCGAGACGGGCGTGCTCGATGCCGGTGTGATCATCGCTCACGGCAACGGAATCGTTGATGCCGACATCGGGCTGTTGGCAGCACATCGTGACCGGGTTGGTGTCACGCACGGCCCGAAGGGCTACCTCAAATACGCCCTCGGGCCACTGACTCCGATCCGTGGCTTGGTCGCCGCCGGAGTACCCGTCGGCTACTGCACCGATGGCGCAGCGTCCAACTCGACGCTCGACATCTTCGAGAACATGCGCATCACCGCGATCACGCAGAAGCACGCCGCAGATGACGCCACCTGGTTCCGCAGCGGGACCGCGTTGCAGCTCGCCGGGCCCGGCGCGGCAGCGGTGTTGGGACAGCCCGGAATGATCGGCGAGCTTCGCGTTGGCGCCCGCGCCGACGTGATCCTTGTCGACGTTTCCGGCTTCCACTGCCAGCCGCTACATGACCTCGCCGCAACTCTCGTCTATTGCGTGCAAGCATCGGACGTACGCACCACCATCGTTGACGGCAAGGTGTTGATGCGCGATCGCCGGCTCACGACGATCGACCGCGAGGCGCTGCTGACCGAGTTTCGCGAGCGTGCTTCGGCGCTCACCGACCGGTCTCATGGGCGCACCATTCAGGGGTACACGACCTGAGCACCCCCAACACGACTTGAACGCTGAAACACGCGACGGTCGGTGCGATCCATCGCTGCTTGACTGGGCGAGCAACCGCGCATACGTTGCCCCGATGACGCGACGAGTGATTTGCATCTCACGGCTTCTCGGTGCGGGCGGCGGCGACGTGGGTCGGATGGTTGCCGACAGTTTGGGTTTCCGTTTGGTCGACGAAGAGATCGTGCAGCAGGCGGCGCAGTCGAATGGCGTGTCCATCGAGGAGCTCGCCGACGCCGAGCGACGAACAAAGGTCATCGACAAGCTGATCAGGAACCTCGCGGTCGCTGGAGGGGCCGCCGGCCTCATGACCGCCGGCGCCGGCGCAATTGACCTGAACATGGGAACCGACCCCAAGTCCTTGCGGGCGCTGATTCAGAAGTCGATCCACGAGACAGCCGAGCGGGGCGACGTCGTGATCGTGTCGCACGCTGCCTCCTACGCGCTCGCTGGAAGCGACAACGTGCTGCGCGTGCTCGTGACGGCGTCGCCCGAAACGCGCTCTGGCCGTGCCGCGCAAGAGGGTTCGCTCGACAACAAAAAGGCTTCCAAAGCGGTCGCCGACAGCGACGCGCGGCGCGCCACATACCTGAAACGCTTTTACAACGTCGGCGATGAACTACCAACCCACTACGACCTCGCGCTGAACAGCGACTCGCTGTCCATCGAGGTGATGAGCGACCTCGTCGTACGCGCCGCATCGGCACCCTGAACACGATCCGCACGCCGTCGGATCGGCCGAGTTTGCTCCACGACGCTGAGGGCTAGGGATTGACTCAGCCGGGGGGCGGCATGCCCATCGCCGCCATCACCTCGGCGAGCAGGGCGGAGCGATTCGGCATTCCCGGCGTCTCCTCGGGGGGCTCGGGGTTGAGCCGTTCGGCGATGCGCTCCCACCGGCGCACGGTCAGGTCGAGGAAGTCCTGGTGTGGAAACACCCAGAACCGGTCATTCTCCACCGATTCGAGCACCAGGTCGGCGACGGCAGCCGGTGTCATGCCCTCATCGATCGCCCGCTTGACGTGCTTGGTCACGACCTCCGCGGCTGCGTCGCGTTCCGGCAGCTGTCCCAGTTCGGCGGGCCAGTTGCGTGCGGACTCCAGGATCCCAGTCCGTACCCATCCGGGACACAAACAGCTCACGCCGACGCCGAGATTGGCCTGGTTCAACGTGTTGTAGAGCCCTTCGGTGATGGCGACAACGGCGTGCTTGGAGGCGTCATACGGCGCCGCGAAGCCCGGGTAGAGACCGGCGATCGAAGCGGTGTTCACGATGTGGCCACCGCCGCCCATGACCAGATGCGGAAGAAATGCCCGCACGCCGTGGACGGTGCCCCAGAAGTTCACCCCTATCACCCATTCCCAGGAGGCCAGCGGACCGGTCCACGGATCGCCTGCGCCAGACACGCCGGCGTTGTTGCACACGACGTTCACGACCCCGAAACGGGAAAGCGTGGCGTCGGCCAGTGCGGCCAGGTTCTCGGCCTGGCGGACGTCGGTCCGCACGGCCAAGGTGGCCACACCAAGCTCGCTGATCGCTGCCTCGGCCGTATCGAGCGCATCCTGTTGAACGTCGGCCAACACGACCGACATCCCGCGATGGGCGAACGCGCTCGCGAGCGCGAACCCGATCCCGCTCGCTGCCCCTGTGACCACCGCGACTTGTCCGGACTTGAGCTCCATGCGTTCCCCCTGTGCCACACTCGGCCTTGTTCACCGGCGTGGCAGATGTGCTGTTCTGCGCGATTGAGTGAGAATGGTCGAACTGCGTCGTTTCGCGTCGATGATATATGCGCGGCATCTCGGGCCCTACCACTACACTCATCTCCCGACATAGGCGCTCGTAGCTCAATGGATAGAGCATTTGACTACGGATCAAAAGGTTGAGTGTTCGAGTCACTCCGAGCGCGCTCCACAGATCTGCTCATCTAGCTGGTGTGACAATCTACGAGGACCACGCCGAACGGTGAGGTCCTCGCCGCCGTCCAAGAAATGGTCGGCTACGGGCACCACAATCGAGATCACCAGCGCCAAGAAGTGCTAGTACGAACGGACAGTGGCGGGTCGTACTCGCTCGCGACGAGGGTGGAACGGTGACTCCACCGTCCGCTATCCGATCGGCTGTGCCATCATCGTGATATGGGCGAGCCCGACATGAGGGAAGGCTGGTCGCGCCTGCATCCCGTGTCGGTACGCGGGGTCGTCACCCGCTTTGCACTTGCGGGCTTGCTCAGCCTGGCCCTGGTCAGCGCAGTCACGGCGTACGCCAGCCGACGTTTCGGCACGGAGCGGGCGATTGCCGAAGCGAAGAACGTCACCTGGGTTTCGATGAAAGGGATCATCGAGCCGGTGCTCGACGACGCGTTGCTCGACATGGATCGCAATGTTCTGGACCGCATCGATGTCGCCGTCCGGCAGTCCATCCTGCGCGGCTCCCTGGTGCGGGTGAAGATCTGGGCACGAGACGGCACGATCCTGTATGCCGATGAGCCGCGCCTGATCGGCCAGCGTTTCCAACTCGACGCCGACAAGCTCAGTGTGTTCGCCGGCGGTGATGGCAAGGCCGACGTGAGCGATCTGACCGAACCGGAGAACAAGTACGAAACCGACAACGCCAAGTTGCTCGAAGTCTACCAACGCACGGAGCTCCCGAACGGCACGTCCCTGCTGTTCGAAACCTATTTTCGCTACAGCGGTGTGACCGCGGTGGGCCGGCAACTGTGGGGCCAGTTCGCTCCGATCGCGATCGGGGCACTGGCCCTCCTGGAGCTGATCCAGATACCACTGGCGTGGTCGATGGCGCGCCGCCTCCGCACCAGCCAGCGCGAGCGAGAACGCCTGCTACGCCACGCCATCGACGCCTCCGACGCAGAGCGGCGGCGCATCGCCAGTGATCTCCACGACGGCGTCGTGCAAGACCTCACCGGTGTATCGCTCGGGCTCGCCGCACTCGGCAAGGCCGAGCGAATATCGCATGATCAGGTCGTCGACGCGTCGTCGTCCATCCGCACCAGCATCAAGTCGTTGCGCTCGCTGCTCGTCGAGATCTACCCGCCCAACTTGCAGGAGGAGGGCCTCGAATCGGCGATCGGTGACCTATTAGGTCGATTGGGAGCTCGCGGCATCGCCACACGCCTCGATGTCGATCTCGACGATCTCGCGCTCGACCTCGACACGAGTTCGTTGCTGTACCGGACCGCACAAGAAGCGCTCCGCAACGTCGTCGCCCACTCCGGCGCCCAACACGTGCGGGTCGAGTTGACGGCCGGTGGTGGGAACGTGCACCTGATCATTGACGACGACGGTCGAGGCTTCTCCGACGAGGTCCACACCGATCGAGCGGCGCAGGGCCACGTTGGCCTACGCTCACTCGCCGGGCTCGTGGCCGACCTCGGCGGCACGCTGACCGTCCGCTCCTCACCCGGCGAAGGGACTCGCATCGAAGTCGAGATGCCGGCCCCCACGAAGACCACGCGACATCAAAGAGTGGAGCCAAGAGCATGAGCGACGCTGCCGAGACCGTCAACCAGATCAGGGTTCTGATCGTCGACGATCACCATGTGGTGCGCCAAGGGCTCGAACAATTGTTGACCACGGCCGTCGACATCGAAGTCGTCGGTACCGCCACGAACGGGCTCGAAGCCGTTGAGGCGGTCGGTGCATTGCGGCCCGACGTGGTTCTGATGGATCTCTCGATGCCCGAACTCGACGGGGTCGAGGCCACTCGCCGAATCGCCGCTCGGTACCCGTTGTCGCGTGTCTTGGTGCTGACCTCGTTCTCCGAGCAGTCACGGATCCTCGACGCCATATCCGCCGGGGCCGACGGTTACCTCCTCAAGCATTCAGAACCCGACGAGATCACCGCAGCGGTTCGTGCTGTGCATGCCGGCGACGCCCCCCTCGATCCGAAGGCTGCCCGGGCGGTACTCGACGCAGGCCGAATGTTGCGCGAGACCGTGGCCCTCAGCGAGCGAGAGCGAGAAGTGCTGCTCCTGGTGCGAGATGGTTTGGCGAACAAGCAGATCGCCCGGCGCCTCGGCATCACCGAGCGGACGGTGAAAGCCCACCTGACGAAGATCTTCCAACGCATCGACGTGACGGGCCGTACTCAAGCGGCGATCTGGGCGAGCGAACACCTGCCCTGACCGCTGGCCTCAACTAGCCGTCCGACCCGCCGCCGGATCCTGAGCCGCCGCCGGATCCTGAGCCGCCGCCGCCCGATCCCGAACCGCCGCCACCCGATCCCGAACCGCCGCCACCCGATCCCGTACCGCCACCGGAACCTGACCCGCCACCGTG